>CAYPWI010000307.1:0-3452 GCA_964414395.1 uncultured Ruminococcus sp. | reverse complement strand
TATATGTACATTATTTTTATCAATATTATGTCTACTTCTAATCGAAAATTAGTATAAGACCGCCAATATTCCCGTCCTTGTATGCTTTGTATTTGCGGTAAAGTATGTCCGGGGATATGCTGATGTTCGGATATTGCAGCTTGATCGCCGCGCAGAACAGCTCGTCTACCTTGCATTTCCCAAGCTCCGCGCCCTTGTTGAGCCGTACCGCCTGCCAGCTCTTGATGATCTTGCACCATAGCCCGACGTCCTCGCGCTGATCGCCTGTAAGGTCTTGAAGCGTGATCTGACGGGGATCGGGCTTCGGAGCGGCTTTGCTCGGCAGCGCCAAAGGTTCAAGCCCCAGCTCGACGCGCTTCTTGTTTTCATACTTAATGCGAAGCTTCTCGGGCAGCGCGGCAAGCGGAAAAACATATTCGGTGCGGTTATTGGCGGCGCTGTCCTTTTCCTCATGCTCCAGCTTCCCGCTTTGGGCGAGCTGCTGCACATATCTGAGGCTGCATCCTTTAAGCTCCGCGACCTCTGCCGTGGTCAAATACTCCAAAAAGATCTCTCCTTTCGTGAAAAATTTTTAAAAACCTCTTGACAAATGTCCTCGGCTCTGATATACTTAGTGTAGAGCCTGTTCATTTTCTAAGAAGTCTTGAACATCATGCAGGAGCGACTGTGCCGTTGCAATTAGCCGTTGCTTCTGCATAGGCTCTATTTTTTTGTCTTTTCTGTCCTCGCGGATCAGCAAGTACAAATCGTCGAACCATGCCACAAGATGATCGCACGTTTTTTCCGTGAACTCCTGTTTTGTCATAAATTCATCTCCTCTCATGACCTGCCATCATCGGCGCGGGTAGGTCATCTCCCGCGGACGGACAGCTTCGGCTGCCCGTTTCGGCTTTATATTACGTTTAAGATCTCTATCCGGAGCCGCTCCAGCTCGTCAAAATGAGCCGCTATAAAGTCGCATATCCTCTCTTCCGATTCACACTCTATATTCTCACGGTAAGAGGACGCGATCGCATGAACCAGTTCGTGTGTGACTATCTGCCGCATATGATCCTTGGGAAGTCCTTCGTCTATGTAGATCTCACATTCCCGCATAAGCGTTATCCCATACGAGACTTGTTCGCCGTTTTCATCAACAAGCTCCGTGTGAGTTTCACTCACAAAGGATACGACCCATTTCACACCGTTAATTGTTATTGTTATTGCCATTATGCCGCTCCTTTCTCAGTCTGTCCACCTCGGCGCTCATCTCATCGACAAGCAGCGCCGCCGCGGCGATCTCTGCTCTTATTTTTTTCAACCCGTCGAGCAGCTTGTCCTCGATCTGTTCGTTCCCGCCGTCTTCGATCATATGTATGTTCACGTTGTCCTCGAACCACTCGAACGCCCTAGCGCAGAAGTCCCATTCCGCTTCTTCGCGGTCTGAAAAGTAGTGACCGCAGCATACGCCCTCGCCGTCATCGTCGATCTGCCAGACCGCATAGGGGCTTGGAGCGGTAGAAGACTTGCCTATAACATAACCGTTCGCTTCCGCGATGATCACGTAGCTCTGAACTACTGTTGTTATCCCGATAACTGCCATAAAATACCTCCTCAATCTACAAACGTCCGTTTGATGTAATCGAACACCCCGAAGTACTCACCGTTGACGTAGACATTTCCGATAGGGTCGGTGTCCGGCGTGATCTCAAGCTCCCGAACCTTAACGCCCAACGACGCTAGAGCGGCTAGGATAATGGGCTTCTTATCCTTGATCTTCACGATACTTCCCTCCCGATCATCTCATCGGTCGAGCAGCGGAACACATCCGCCGCCGCGACCACAACTCTGAGCGGCGGCACCTTGTAGCCGGTCTCATAGCTGTTGACATTCTGCTGTGTCGTTCCGATGCGCTGCGCGAGGTCGGTCTGCGTCATGCCGCGTTCCTCGCGCTTTTTACGTAAAACATTGCCGAATTCCAAATCTAAAACCTCCTTAAAAAGCGATTTAAAGGGCTTTTTAGCCGTTAATTTCCGCAAACAAGCCCGCGATCTCACTGTTAAGCTCGGCGATCTCTTCGGCTCGTTCCGCCGTGTAGGGCTTCGCCGGAGTAAGCTCGTCGAATCCGAGCGGCAATTCTTCAAGATCCATAGCTCAATCCTCCTTGATCTCGTCTAAGGATATCTGAAAGCTTACCGTCCGCTTGCGTTTTTCTATCCCAAAATGCGATCTTGCATATCTGCTTACAGATACCTGAGAAATTGTGACACCGTTATCCCGCAAAAAATCCGCGACACCTTGATGACTGTACTCACCGCTCTTTATCATTTCATCGACACGCGATCTCAGAGCGCCGTCCAACGTTTCTATAACGCTTTTCTGAGGTTTGTACTTATACTCCGAAATGTCGATTTTAGCGACCGGCTGAGAGCCTTGCGCCATAATGAGCGGCATTATCTGCTTCATAACCTCGCTAACGACCGCCGTCGCCGTCTTTGTGATCAGATCCTCGACATTTCCGACGTAACCGCCGTTATGTCTGATCTGCGGAAGAACACAATCGAAAACCCAACGCTCGAACTCCTCCGCTTTGGGCAGCTTCGAGCTGACAATTAGGCGGTAAAGGTCGCTTTCGGGGATAAACTTTGTTTTCTGAACCCCTCCGGCTGAAGGGGTCGGTAAAACACAGACCCCTTTGCAATGGGCTGATATTGCGTCAGCAGGGCGCGAATATCCTAAAATCTTCGCACACTGTGTAGCAGGGAAGCACTCCTTGCCGTCAATCAGCATAACCCCAAGCTCGCCGAACTCGGTGCTGCTGAAAACCTTTAATTCGTTCATGAAAAACCTCCCTAAGTATTGATTTTCACCGCATCACCAGCAAGCGTTCCATGCTCAAAAGCTCGTGCATACGCTCATAATCCTCGTCTGTCATTCGGTTGGGGTCATACGCATATGGATCAAAATCTTCTTCGGGATCGTAAGGATACTCGTCATATGGCAGATCCATATCATGTGCCATTTGCCGCCCCTTGGCGATTTCAACGTGTTTTGCGTACAGTCGGTCGGAAGTCTCCGCATAAAGCTCATTCGCGAACTCGCTTTCTTCGTGTATTTTCCGGTAAAGCTCTCCAAACTCGTCACTGTTAAGCTCCTCGGAAGGATAAACGTATGATGAAATATCCAATTGTCCGCTTATCACATCATAAATGGCTTCGTCAACAGCTTCTTTGACCGACTTGTCAAAATCGTTGCGATCACCGTTCAAAAACGCTTCGCGAATGTCTCCGTTATAGTACACGATATGACATTCTGCATAGTCGATCAGCGCGATTTTTGCCTTTTCTGATTTTTTCACTTCCATAAAAATTCGCCTCCTATCTTGAAATTTCTCCCACCTTGTGATATAATGTAGGTGGATTACTATGCCTTTTAATACCCCTCGAGGGGTATATCTATATTATAGTACAATT
>CAYPWI010000306.1:0-3476 GCA_964414395.1 uncultured Ruminococcus sp. | reverse complement strand
GCATCACCCTGCCAAGGGTAAAAAACGAACTGACGGCTCGTCCGCCGTCGAAGGAAAAAGAGCCCCGTTCGCGCTTACGGACAAAAAAGCTTCGTCCGCGCTCGGCGGACTAAAAAGTTTTGTCCACTTTTAATTGAGAATTAGTATAAAAGTCCTCCCCGCCAAGAGCGGCGGGGAGATCTTTATTATGTTTGGGTTTTAAACCGCGTTTGTAACTAACAATTAAACTACCGCACCCTTGGAGATGTAAACGGGGAAGTCGGGCGAGCCTGTGATGGAGCGATCCTTGGAGATCGTGACTTCCTTATCGGCGATAGCGTCGGTGAAGCTTGCCTTCTCGTCGATAACGCAGTCCGCCATAACGATGCTGTTCTTTACTACAGCGCCCTTCTTTACCTTAACGCCGCGGAAGAGCACGGAGTTCTCGACAACGCCGTCGATTATGCAGCCGTCGGCGATAACAGAGCCGGTGACCTTGCAGTCGATGCCGTACTTCGCGGGAGCAACGTCGCGAACCTTGGTGTAGATCGGCTTCGTCAGCGAGAATACCTCGTGGGAGATATCGCGGTTCATCATGTCCATAGTCGCCTTGTAGTAGGTCTTCATGGAGTCGATGATCTCGAAGTACTTGTCATACTTGTAGCCGAGTATCTTGAAGTCGCGCAGCTTGTGCTGGAGAATGTCGGTCTCGAAGCTGTACTGGCTTCTGCACTCGCTGTCGCGGATGATGCCTTCGAGGAACTTGCGCTTCATAACGTAGATGTTCAGCGCCACGTTCATCTCGCCGCTCATGGACGGTCTCGCGAGAACATCGTAAACCACGTTGTTCGCGTCCACATAGAGGATAGTCTGAGCGGAGGCTCTTTCCTCGGAATAAGTAGCCGTGCCGTATACACAAGTGATGTCCGCCTCGTTCTTCTCGTGGAAATCAACGATGGGACGCATATCCATATTGGCGATGACGTTGCTGTCCGCCATGATGACATACTCCGCGTTGCTCTCGTGAATGAACTCTGCAACGCCCGCCAGCGCTTCCAGCCTGCCGCGGTACATCTTAGCCGCAGCCTCGCGTCCGTAGGGCGGGAGAATGTGGAGACCGCCCGTCTTGCGCGCCAGATCCCACTCGGAACCCATTCCGAGGTGGTTCATCAGTGAATAATAGTTCTGCTTGGTTATGATACCTACCTGAGTTATACCCGAGTTTACCATACCCGAAAGCGGGAAATCGATAAGACGGTATTTGCTGCCGAACGGAACGCTCGCCATCGCTCTCGCCTTAGTCAGCTCGGGAAGGCATTGTTCGTGCATATTAGCAAAAATCAAGCCCAATACGTTAGCCATACTTGCCATATCAAAAACTTCCTTTCCTCATTTAATTATATGTCCTTGGAGATCATAGCCTTGGGCGGCGCTACAGCCTTATCGGAAACATTTACGTGATGTCCGATAACAGCCACGCCCCACTGGCTCTTGTCTTCAATAAGCTCGGGTCTTTCGCCGATGTGCGCGCCTTCACCGATAACGCAGTCCTCGCCGACTATGGCGTATTCGATGACCGCGCCCTTCTTGACTACGGTGTTCGGCATAATGATGCTGTCGTGAACTACAGCGCCTTCCTCGATGGTAACGCCCGCGAAGAGCACAGAGAAGTCTATCGAGCCTTCTATCTCGCAGCCCTCGGCTATCATAGAATTCTCGATCTTACTGTTAGCGCCCGCGTAGTGCGGAGGCATTACGGGGTTGCGCGAGTAGATCTTCCAGCTGTTGTCGAGAAGATCGAGCGGAACATTCGGGTCGAGAACGTCCATATTCGCTTCCCAGAGAGAATCGATCGTTCCAACGTCCTTCCAGTAGCCGTTGAAGTGGTAAGCAACCATTCTCTCGTGATTGTCGAGCATCGCGGGAATGATGTTCTTTCCGAAGTCCTTGGTAGCCTCCGCGTCGTTCTCGTTGTCGATGAGGTACTTGCGAAGCTTGCTCCATGTGAATACGTAGATACCCATGGAAGCGAGGTTGGACTTGGGCTCCTTGGGCTTCTCGGCGAACTCGGTGATGTTGCCGTCCGCGTCGGCGGTCATGATGCCGAAGCGGGGAGCCTCTTCCCACGGAACTTCAAGCACCGCTATGGTAGCGTCCGCGTTGTGGGACTTGTGGAAGTCGATCATCTTGGAATAATCCATCTTGTAGATGTGGTCGCCCGAGAGGATCGCCACATATTCGGGATCGTAGCGGTCTACGAAGCCTATGTTCTGGTAGATGGCGTTCGCGGTGCCCGAGTACCACGACTTGCCCGAAGCGGTCTCGTAAGGCGGCAGAACATGCACGCCTCCGTGCGCTCTGTCAAGTCCCCACGGCTGACCGTTGCCGATATACTCGTTGAGCACCATAGGCTGATACTGCGTCAGAACGCCTACAGTGTCTATACCCGAGTTCACGCAGTTTGAGAGCGGGAAATCAATGATCCTGTACTTTCCGCCGTACGGAACGGCAGGCTTTGCCATATCCTGAGTCAGCGCGTACAGACGGCTGCCTTGACCGCCCGCGAGCAGCATGGCAACACATTCCTTTTTAATGTGATTCATAAAAACTTCCTCCTGTCAAATTTATTTATGTGAATTATCTTTTCTTGCCGTGTTTTTTCTTTCCGGGGTGGTGGTTCCTTACAGGCGGCTTGGGAGCGTTTGAAGCGGCTTTCGGCTCCTCCGCCTTTACCTCGGGAGTTTGCGCCTTCACCTCCGGGATCTCGGTCTTCTCTTCGGGGACTTCGGTCTTGGCGGCTTCCTCCTTGACTTCGGGCTTCACCTCGGGGATCTCATCCTTGGGGGCTTCCGCCTTTGCCTCGGGAGCTGCTTCCTTTACCTCGGGAGCTGCTTCCTTTACCTCGGGGATCTCGGGCTTCGCTTCGGGAGCAGCCGGCTTCACCGTTTTTTCCTCGTCGGTCTTTTCCTTGTCGTGAGGATCGCGTATATTCTTAGGCTTTAAGAATATCGCGGACATCGGCGGGATATCGAGGGAAATTCTGTACTGCTCCTCGTGCATGGGCTGATCCTTGGCGGTGACGGTGCCGTTCGTGATGCCGCTTCCGCCGAACTCCACCGCGTCTGAGGAGAACACTTCCTCATAATCCGCGAAGTACGGAACGCCTATCTCGTATATCTCGTGCCGAACGGGCTGGAAGTTGCAGACCACTATGATCTCGTCCTTGTTCTTCGCTATTCTTCTGAACGCGATAACGGAGTTCTGATTGTCCTCCGCGGAGATCCAGTGGAACCCTTCCCAGCTGGTATCGCACTCCCAAAGCGCGGGAGTTTCCTTATAGAACTTGTTGATCGCCTTGACGTATTGGAAATACTTGTAGTGCGGATCGAATTCCAGCACTTCCCAATCGAGCTGCGACTGGAAGTTCCACTCTTTATACTGCGCGAACTCCTGACCCATAAACATCAGCTTCTTGCCGGGGTGCGCCATCATGTATC
>CAYPWI010000305.1:0-3486 GCA_964414395.1 uncultured Ruminococcus sp. | reverse complement strand
CGATATGGTCGATATCGTCGAAGCCCTCTCCGACAGTACCGAGGTCGTCCATTCCTATAAGTATCTTCGGCTGCGAGGCGGTGTCCGTCACCATAAGCGACCTTGTCACGTCCTCGGGGCGGAACATTCCCCCGCGCGCGAAATGAACGTCGGTGCCGTATATGCAGCTGAGCGCCTTGTGAAGATATTCGTAAGTGTTTTTATCGCAGCAGTAGATCATCATTCTGCCCGACTCGCCGAGGACCTTTTCGCAGTATTTCAGCAAGCTGTCGAGTTTCTTGTCAAAGGCTCTGAGATCCTCCACATCGGAGCGGCTGAAAAAGCGCTTCTGATATATGCGGCGCTCCTTGTCGAACCTCTCACAGTCGAATTCCTCAAAGACATTTCCGCCATAGCGGTAAACGGGAAGACCCGATCTCAGATCGACGCGTCTGCGCAAATTCCGAAGGGTCTCTTCCTCAAAGCCGTAATCCACGAATTCGACATTGCGGCGGATCTCGTTCTTGTATACGGGAAGATCGAAATACCGCATAACGGGAGACTCGATGTTCAGCCGAGAGCTTCCGATCCCGAACGAGATATCATCAGCGGCAGCTGCCTGTGAGCCGTCCTTAAGCACGGACTTGATAAGAGAAGCCAGCGCCTTTTTATCCTCGGGATCCTTTGCGGGATAGGGAGTGTTTATCAGCAGACGCTCGCTCTTCCATGTGATATTGCTCTCATATTTGGAATAATCGGGAACCTTGAGTCCCTGTTCCTCGTCGATGATCATCAGATCCCACAGGAAATCCTTGGGAGCCTTTTTCTTCAGGACATTGTCGCCGAACAGCGCCTCACGCGAGATTATAAAAAGGCTTGCGCCGCACTTATTAAAGAACAGCAGCGCGTTTGAGGAATCCGTGATGATCTTAAAATCAGCGCCTACCGAGGTAACAAGCACCTTATACCAACTGTACAGCTCATTTGACGGCGCAGATATCAGAATGTTCGGATCATCCTTTGAAGCCAGGATATCGCAGATACACACGCTTGACTTGGTGTATTTTCCCGAACCGAATTCTCCGCAGTTTACGGCGAAGCCGAAACGGCGCAGCTTTTCGGCGGCGGAAATATTAGCCGCCGAGAGATCGAGCCCCGCCAACGGCATCCATCTGAAGTTGTTCAATGACCGCACCTCCGTGATCTCAGAAATAGAACGCCGCGCCGAAGGCAGACCTCCGCACGCCGTTTTATTTATGACAATAAAAAATATGTAGAAAACCTTCTTTTCTAATTATACACCAAATATATAATTATTACAAGTCCAACAAACCACATAGATATATAGAAATATCAAGGTTGATTTTTGGTTACTTTGCACAAAAGTAAACGATATCAAGCGTTTTCAGGCGATTTTTTCTTAATTTCAAGCCCAAAAGCATATGTTATGCCAACGCGGAAAATACTATCTGCCCCGCAGGTCGGGTAAGTTATAAAAAATTACCAATTTTTTCAATAAAAATTCGTGAAAAAATACAAATAATTATTACTTAAATTACCATTGCAATTTTCCGCGAAATGATGTAAAATATAAGTAAGTTTGGTTTTTGGTTTTTATTATTTTTGAGGTGATAATCAAGATGTTCAAGGCTATTCTGTCCCGAAAGGATCTTTCGCTCGAGGACGAATACTACAGCTTTGTAAAGGACTTGCTGAGCGACAGGAGCGTGCTCAGTCTGAGCGGGTTCAGGCATCATATAGGAACGACCCGCTTTCAACATTCCTTAAACGTATCCTACTATAACTACAAGCTCTGCAAGCTTCTCCGCCTGGACGCCCGCGCGGCTGCGAGGGCGGGGCTGCTGCACGATCTTTTCTTCTACAACCGAACGGAACACGAGAAGATCCTGCGCTCACACTCCGAGGAACACGCGCTGACCGCGTTCTACAACGCCTCGCGTATGTTCCCCATAAACGAGCTTGAGGGTGATATGATCGTAAACCATATGTGGCCTATGACGCATCGTCTGCCGCGCCACCGCGAGACGTTCATCATCACGCTGGTCGATAAGTTCTGCGCCGCCGCGGAGGTCATTCTCGCGTCTTGCAGCTTTACCCGCAGCAAGATGAGATTTGCCAACGCGTTTGCGGTGATGCTTATGCTGAACATTTTTTCAAGGCTGTAAATATCCTCGCCGCGGGAACGGAAACGATTCTGCGGCGATTTTTTATTTTTTTGAAATTATCTCTTGCAAATAGCTCCAAAAAATGTTATAATATATGTGTATTATTTCATTTTTCTGTTTTGGAGGATAAATTTAATGGTAGTTCAACCTAAAGTAAGAGGATTTATCTGCACCACTGCTCACCCGGTGGGCTGTGAAAAAGCGGTATTACGGCAGATCGAGTACGTAAAATCCAAGGGAAAGCTGGAGGGCGCGAAAAAGGTGCTCGTTATCGGCTGCTCGACGGGCTACGGACTGGCTTCGAGAATATCCGCGGCGTTCGGCTGCGGCGCGGCAACGCTGGGAGTTATGTTCGATAAAGAGGGCGGCGGGAACAAGACAGGTACCGCGGGCTGGTACAACACCAAGGCGTTCGAGAAATTCGCCGCCGCGGACGGGCTGTATGCCAAGTCCGTAAACGGCGACGCGTATTCCGAGGAGTGTAAAAAAGAGGTCATCGACATCATCAAGCGCGACCTCGGAAAAGTGGATATGGTCGTTTACTCGCTCGCCGCTCCCCGCAGAACGGTGGGAGAGACCGTCTACAAGAGCGTTCTCAAGACCACGGGCGCTCCCTACACCAACAAGACCATAGATCTGCGCAACAACGCCATCTCCGAGATCACGATAGAACCCGCCACAGAAGAAGAGATCGAGGCGACCGTCAAGGTCATGGGCGGCGAGGACTGGGAAGCGTGGATAGACGCGCTCAAAGCAGCTGACGCTATAGAAGACAACGCGCTGACCCTCGCGTATTCCTATATAGGTCCCGAGATCACTCACCCGATGTATTTTGAGGGTTCCATAGGCAGAGCAAAGGCGGATCTTCTGGAAACATCCAAGAAGCTGAACAAAAAGGGCGTTCGCGCCTATATCAGCGTCAATAAGGCGCTTGTAACGCAGTCCTCCTCCGCTATCCCGATAGTTCCGCTCTACATCGCCATTCTCTATAAGATAATGAAGGCGAAGGGCACTCACGAGGGCTGTATCGAGCAGATGCAGCGGCTGTGGGCGCGTCTGGCTTCGGGGGAACTTAACCTCGACAGCGACGGCAGGATACGTATGGACGACCTGGAGATGAGACCCGATGTTCAGGACGAGGTAACAAAGGTCTGGAACAGCATCGATCAGGACAACTTCAAGGAAGTCACCGACATAGACGGCTACTGGAGCGATTTCTATCATATGTTCGGATTTAAGATAGACGGCGTGGATTATGACGCAGATGTGGAGGTCTGAAATGGAAAAGCAAACGATCGTCAAGGACAAGCCCGTTCGCCTT
>CAYPWI010000304.1:0-3488 GCA_964414395.1 uncultured Ruminococcus sp. | reverse complement strand
ATAGTTACGGGAATGTCGGGCTCGGGCAAGTCAGCCTGCATAAAGGTCTTGGAAGACATCGGATTCTTCTGTATCGACAATATGCCGCCCGCGCTGATACCGAATTTCGCGGCGCTGTGCAATGAACTGGGCATAGAGAACAGCGGCGACAGCGGTATTCGCAGGGTGGCGATAGTTACGGATATTCGCGGGGGCGCTATGTTCCTGAAGCTTTCGGAACGCATCGTGGAGCTTCGCAACACCGACGGGATAAACGTCAAGGTGATGTTCCTCGAAGCTTCAAAGGAAGTGCTGATGAAGCGCTACAGCGAGACCCGCCGCAAGCACCCGTTCGATGAGATCTCCGACGGAGACCTTGGCAAGGCTATCGACGCGGAAATCGAGCTGCTGAGCGATGTAAGGGTTCACGCAGACTACATCATTGACAGCTCGCTGCTGACGACCGCGCAGCTGAAAGAGCAGATAGCGGAGCTGTTCCTCGATAAGCCGACGGACAGGCTGATAGTCAGCTGTATGAGCTTCGGGTTCAAGTACGGCGTTCCCGGGGAAGCCGATCTGGTGTTTGATGTGCGCTGTCTGCCGAACCCGTTCTATGTTCCCGAACTCAAGCATAAGACAGGCTTGGATAAAGAAGTCCGCGACTATGTGATGAACTGCGAGGAGTCTAACACGCTGGAACAGAAGATACGCGAACTTTGCGATTTCCTCATTCCTCTATACATAAAAGAGGGCAAGAGCAGGCTTGTAATAGCGTTCGGCTGCACGGGCGGCAAGCACCGCAGCATAACCTTCGCGGAGCGCACCGCGGAGCATTACAGGCAGGCGGGTTACAACGTCAGGACGGTACATAGGGATAAGGACAAGAAATAGCGAGGTGAGCTATGGAGAAAAAGAAGATAGCGCTTACTGTTCTGGGGTGTGCGCTCACACTCAGCGGCTTGATCATCTGGCTTGTACAGTTTTTTAATAAGGCCCATGAGAAGCAGGTCTACAGAGATGAGCTTGCCGAGGCTTCCTCACAGGCGGTGGAATATGTCCGCGCTAAGTACGGCATCGAGCCTGAACTTGTCGATATCGCGGAGGGCAGTTGGTACGCGAGAAATAATCAAGACCCGTCCGAGGAGTCGATAATTCCGATGAAGGCGAACGGCAGGGAGTTCTATGTCAAGTCGCAGTTGAACGATAACGGCATTGAGCGTGGCGACAATTATCAGTGGAATGAGATCGAGGCGGCGATCGCGGCGGAGATAGGGAAGATCGTTCCCGGCGGCGAGGTTGTTGATATTTATGCGCACAATATATTCTCAAACGACAGTTTGTTTCGCTTAAAATACGTTTTTTCCGAGTATTATGACGGCACTAATATCGAGGAACTGCTGAAAAATTCGGGCGGCAATGTTGAAATGGTGTTCCCGACCGGCGTTGATATTGCGGCGAGCGGCTTATGCGAAAAGCTCCGCGAATGGGGAATGACCTACAAGCTGACCCTGTTCGATACGGCAGAACGCGCAAAGGAGTTCGCCGAGCGGTTACGTCGGCTGAACGAAGACGACGTTTATCTTTCACAGAGCAATTTCGGAAATTACGCGCCGCTTTATGAGATATACGCGCCGTATATCGACAAGTCTTATGCCTATTACAGCGAGGACGAGGACGAGGGCGGGGCGAAAACTATAGACTATGATCTGTATAGCTTTGATGATTTTATGGTTTCGCGAGACGGCTGTTCTTACGGAGAGTCGGGAGAGATCGCGAAGTGGTTCGGGCACTACGATGAGCAAAATGCCGTCGGCAAGCCGATCTCGAAGGAGTATATGTTCGAAAACGGTTACGGAAATGTGGCGATATATTATCCGCTCGAAAAATTTGATGGTATGGATATCAATAAGGTCGGTCTGGCGTGGTTCACCAAGGATTCATATATAACAAACAACCGTGACATAGCGCGTGCCGAGATATGCGGCGGCTATGTGGTATTTTTGATATACAGCCCCGATAATGATTTGAGTTTTATGCTCGTGGATATTGACGGGCAGGAGGATTATGTTCCCGAGTGGAAGCGTAATAGAAGCTGATAACAGGAGGTGAGCGTATGTCATTTTCATCGGAGATAAAAAACGGGCTTTGCGCTTCGCACGGGTCGTCTCCCGAGGAAATGGCAGCCATGCTTTACGGAATGTTCTTCGCGGGGTATACGGAGAACAAAAAGCCCGTTATCCGAACGGAGAACGCGGAGCTTGCGGCGGCAGCGGCGGCGCTTTCCGAGAACGTCTTCCCGGGGGAGCATTACGAGACCAAGCGCCTTGTAAAGAACGGCGGGTCTTTATACACGTTCTCCGTGAAGTCGCGGTGTGTTTCAGAGCGCTTCGGGGATTTTTCGCTGATCAACCCCGAGATCGTTTCGGGGAACGACGAGGAGAGCGGGGCGTTTCTGCGCGGGGTGTTCGTGTCCTGCGGCAGCGTTACCGATCCCAATAAGGAATACCATTTGGAGATCGTTCTTCCCGAAAACGGAAGAACGGACGTTCTTCAAAAATTCATCGAGGAACACGGCGTGCCGATAAAGTCTACCATACGCGCGAAAAGCTCGGTCTTGTACCTCAAGACCAGCGGGCATATCGAGGACTTTCTGACCTATATCGGCGCGGGGTTAAGCGCTCTCGAGATAATGCAGGTCAAGATCGAAAAGGATATCCGCAACCGCGCTAACCGCACGGTGAACTGCGACAGCGCCAACCTTGACAAGACCGTTGCCGCCAGCGAGAAGATCCGCCGCGACATCGCGCTTATAATTGAGTGCCGCGGGTTGGAGTCGCTCCCGCCCGAGCTGCGCGAGACCGCGCTGCTCCGTATGGATAACCCCGAAAGCTCGCTATCGGAGCTCTGTGTTCTCCATTCAAACGAATTGTCGAGAAGCGGGCTCAATCACCGCCTGAAAAAGCTTTCCCTCATCGCCGAGGAGATACGGAACGCCGATAAATGATCGAAAAATTTGGCGTAAGTCTTGACAAATTCAATAAAGTGTGGTATAATAGGAAGGTATCCGGAGAAGTATCGAAGTGGTCATAACGAGGCGGTCTTGAAAACCGTTTGGGGGCAACCCCACAAGGGTTCGAATCCCTTCTTCTCCGCCAAAATAGTGAATGGGGGCGTAGTGACTTCGCCCCTTTTCCGATAACAGTTAAGGACATTTTATTGAAAGGACGGGAAACATATGCAGAAAATGGTTTATCTGAGCAACAGCAGAGATTATAACGAACAGGGCGATGTTAATGAAAATAAGTACTTTGTTCGGCTTAACGAGATGCTTGAACAAGGGTGGAAAGTATCACATATCACGCCCAATGCGGTTGCGATCGACAATGCCCAAGACCCGTCTCGGCAAGAGAGCTTTGGCGCGCTCATTCTGCTTGAAAAAGACGAGAATGATAAGTGATACTAAATTTCAATAAAAGGTGGACAAATTGGTAAAATAGTGGTATAATAAA
>CAYPWI010000303.1:2900-3492 GCA_964414395.1 uncultured Ruminococcus sp. | reverse complement strand
AAGACCAATCCTCAGTTCCCGAACAACAAGAAGGTAGTTGACAAGTACGCTGCTGACGCTTCTTACGGCAATGCGTTCCTCGGCGGTCAGAATGACCTTGCTATCATGAACGAAGTTGCTAAGGCTACCGTTTGGGATACCTCCAAGCACACCGCTATCGACCAGACTCTGAACGAGACCCTGCCGAACTGCATTTTTGAGTACCTGATCGGCAAGGAGGGCGTTGACTCCAAGGATAAGGCTCTCAACAACTTCTACGACAAGCTTGCTGAGGTTGATCCTACCATCACGCACTGATCGTAAATATCTGTAACTAAGACCCTTAAGAGGTGAGGCGTATCTCGCTTCACCTCTTTTTTTAAACTTTGCAGAGGTTGGGGGTCGAAAATTAAATTACAGGAGAGAGGTTAATGCAATGAACAAAAAGCATAAGTTGGTAAGTTATGCGAAATGGGGTTACATCTTTATCGCTCCTTTCTTTATCGTTTATTTGGTCTGCTCGCTCATTCCGCTTCTGTCTACGTTCTACTACAGCCTGTTCGAGTACCGCACAATGGGTCTTAACACTATAGGCCCGAACTTCGTGGGATTT
>CAYPWI010000303.1:0-2890 GCA_964414395.1 uncultured Ruminococcus sp. | reverse complement strand
CCGATCTGTTCAACGTAAATTCATACATAAATAACGGGTCTTTGAAATTGGCTACATACACCGGTCAGACGATGCTTATGTGGATATTGGGTGCTGTTCCGCAGTTCCTGTTTTCTATACTCCTCGCAGTCATCTTTACGAGCGAGCGTCTCAGGATCAAGGGACAGAGGTTCTTCAAGACAGTTATCTATATGCCGAACCTCATCATGGCGGCGGCGTTTGGCTTGCTGTTCTTCGCGCTGTTCAACCCTGTAGGTACCATAAACCAGATCATTATGTCATCGGGCGCGGAGGCTGTCCGTTTCCTTGATATGGTTATGCCGACACGATTGTTGGTCGCTTTGATAAACTTCATCATGTGGTTCGGTAATACGACCATTCTTCTGATGGCGGGTATCATGGGTATCGATCAGAGCCTGTTTGAGGCTGCGTCCATTGACGGCGCGAACTCCTGGCAGGTATTCTGTAAGGTAACGCTTCCGCTGCTTATGCCCATTATGGTATACGTTGCTATCACGTCGCTTATCGGCGGTCTGCAAATGTTCGATGTTCCGCAGATCCTCACCAACGGCGGCGCACCCGGCGACAGCTCCAGAACGCTTATCATGTTCCTGAACGGCTTCCTCGGAACCAACAAGAACTACGGTGTTGCGGGTTCTATCTCCGTTCTCGTGTTTATCATCACGGGTCTGCTCAGTCTCTTGGTATTCAAGACCATGAACAGCTCGGACGACAAACCCAAGAAGAAAGCGAAGAAGGGGGTATAACATATGGGTACTACACATATTTCGACCGGCGAGACCAAGAGCAGCAGAGCAAAGACCAATGCCGCGCGCGTGTTCTCATATTTGTTCCTCGCGCTGGTAACTATCATCTCTCTGTTTCCTATTTTTATGCTGATAATAAACTCGACGAGATCTCATACACAGATCGCGGGCGGTTTCTCGTTCCTGCCGTCGACATACTTTATCAGTAACTTCAACGGCGCGTTTACGACGAGATTCAGTTACGGACTGCTCAACAGCTTTATAATCGCGGCTGTTTCGAGTTTGCTTTCTTGCTACTTCTCGGCGATGACGGCGTATGGCATCCACGTTTACGACTTCAAGCTGAAAAAGGTCGCGTTTACGTTCATTATGATCGTAATGATGATCCCCGCGCAGATCTCTGCCGTAGGTTTCGTTGATATGGTATACAAATTCCACCTCAACGGTACATACTGGCCGCTTATCATTCCGTCGATCGCGGCGCCCGCGGTATTCTTCTATATGAAGCAATATCTGGAAAGCTCTTTCCCGCTGGAAGTCGTGGAAGCGGCGCGAGTGGACGGCTCAAACGAGTTCAGAACCTTCAACACCATCGCACTGCCGATGATGATGCCGGCTATCTCGGTACAGCTGATCTTCGCGTTTACGTCCTCGTGGAACAACTTCTTTATCCCGGCAATGATCATGGATAAGGAAAAGTCCAAGACCATACCTATCCTGATCTCGCTGCTGCGTTCCGAGGTACAGTCGGGAAGCGCGGGCGGTAACTGGGGTATTGTTTACATGACCACGTTCCTCGCGATAATCCCCGTTGTTATTGTATACTTCTTCGTTTCCAAGAACATCGTCGGCGGCGTTGCCCTCGGCGCTGTTAAGGGCTAAAAACATCAAATTCCCCTCGCGGTATGCGGGGGGAATTTTTTGCATTTGCGGCTTCCGGAATAAAAAGGCGGCTCCCGTTCGGAAGCCGTCTCTTATTAGCTTATTCGCTTACATCACTCAACGGTGAAGCTGTCCTTACCCAGACCGCAAACGGGGCATACCCAATCATCTGGGATATCCTCCCACTTGGTGCCGGGCGCGATACCGCCGTCGGGATCGCCTATAGCGGGATCATATACATAACCGCAGGGGCAAACGTGCTTTTCCATAATACTTACCTCCAAGAATATTATTTGGGAAATCTTACTTCCTTCTCGCGAGCCTCATGAGCCTTGGCGCGCATATGGTCGAGCCGCTTTACGATGTAGTCCAGCTTCTCGTCCTGCTTTGCCTGGCTCTCCTTGAGTTCCTTTATCTCCTTTAAGAGGAGATCTATCTTCTCTTCCATATCGGCACCTCTTACTTGAAGTATCTGTTCAGCAGACCCTCAAACGCCTTGCCGTGGCGAGCCTCGTCCTTTGCCATCTCGTGAACGGTGTCATGGATAGCGTCAAGGTTGAGCTCCTTCGCCTTCTTGGCGAGATCGAGCTTGCCCTGAGTAGCGCCGTGTTCCGCGTCAACACGCTTGGTGAGGTTCTCCTTTGTGGAAGGGCTTACTACCTCGCCGAGCATTTCAGCGAACTTCGCCGCGTGCTCCGCCTCTTCCCAGGCAGCCTTCTCGTAATACATTCCGATCTCGGGATAACCCTCTCTGTGAGCCGCTCTTGCCATTGCGAGATACATACCTACCTCGGTGCACTCGCCGGCGAAGTTGGCGCGCAGACCCTCAACGATCTCCGCGGGAACGCCCTCGGTGATGCCGATCTCATGCTCGCAGGCGAAAACGAGCTTGTCGCTCTCGGGCATTACCTTGAACTTGCTTCCGGGAACGCCGCACTGAGGGCACTTCTCGGGGGGATTTTCCCCAACGTAAACATAACCGCATACGGGACATACATACTTCATAGTCAAAACCTCCAAAACAGTAATTATTATCGTTTTTACGATATCTATATTATAGCACATTATGAAAAGTTTGTCAATAGTTTAGCAATTTTTTTTCGAAAATATGCACAAGTGAAAAACACATCATCGGGGAATTTTATTCTTTAATGACAATAATCGTCCGCTTTTATGAAAAATATATTGCTTTTCGGCTCATAGTGTGTTATAATAAAAATGGTGTATTGGTCAATGATTTT
>CAYPWI010000302.1:3003-3495 GCA_964414395.1 uncultured Ruminococcus sp. | reverse complement strand
TTGTGTCCTAATTCAAGAAAATGCAGGTAGTGGATTCGGCTTGCCTTATACAAAGCAAATATTGAAACACAATTCCCTTCTTGCGAGCGTCCATATGTCAGATATTTTCAACGGCAAAGCAAGTGTACAGACTGCAATTTATTTATTTGAAGTTGGCAAACCTCACGATGAGAACAAATATGTAAAATTTATTGATTTTTCCAATGACGGCTATACACGTTCTAACAGAAAAAAGTCAAGTCTTGACGTTAATTTGCGTGACACCGGCAATGCGACAGCACGCTATCAGGAAGCAGCTGATGTGGTGTTAGGGCGAAAACTGCTCAAGTATTGTGAATACCTGACAAAAGAAACCTATATTGAGGATAAAATAACGCTGAACGGAGATGACTGGACGTTCAATCAGCACAAGGAAATTGAACTTATCCCTATAGAGGACGACTTTAAGAAAGTAGTAGCTGACTATCTGTCTTGGAAAATTGGGGCAATATT
>CAYPWI010000302.1:2644-2993 GCA_964414395.1 uncultured Ruminococcus sp. | reverse complement strand
AAAAAAAAGATCATTGATAATTCCCGGGAAATACAACACAGGAGGTTTAGAATTATTGATCTGTTTGAGCTCAACACTCCAAAATTAAGAATAAATGCCAATACAGTTACTATATACAATTACAAACGAGGATTTCCTTATGTGGTCAGGACAAGTCAAAATAATGGGATAAGAGGCTACATAGAATTTGATGAACAATATCTTAATCCCGCAAACACTATTTCATTTGGACAAGATACTGCTACAATGTTTTATCAAGATACACCTTATTTTACAGGCGATAAAGTTAAAATATTAACTCTGAAAAACGAAAAACTAAATCATAAAATTGCAAGTTATCTGTTGACCT
>CAYPWI010000302.1:0-2634 GCA_964414395.1 uncultured Ruminococcus sp. | reverse complement strand
CCTGTATGCGAAAGGCATTTTCATTATTCTCATGGGGACAATCTAAATTTGAAGTCTCAATAATAGGCTCAATCGAGTTTGAGCTGCCCATTGTTACTGATAAAAACAATTTACCTACTATTGATCGTCAACATAAATATCACCCCGACGGATACATTCCGGACTGGAATTATATGCAGGAGCACATTAGTGAACTGGAACAGAAGTGTATCCGAGAACTGGAGTTTTATCTTAAAACAACCGGATTAAACAGTTTTATGCTGACCGATGAAGATCAGAAAATTCTCTCCTCGATTTCCAAAATTACAAGGTCGGCGGATCGCACAACTGTTGCTGAGGATCGCAAGGAAATGAGGGAATTCAGATTAGGTGACCTTTTTGATAAGCGAACGATGAAAGGGTATCCTAAAGTCAAAGAAAACCTCGTTGAAAATCCTGCCGGGTATCACGTATTTGGTCAGAATATTCAGTGGCAGCATCATCAAAAAATATTGATAGACGAGCGTTATTTGCATCGTGTTGACCCGGAGTACCCAATTTTAGCTTATACGTCAAGTGTTGGTGAGATCGGAATTATAGATGAAAGCTTTTACCGCAGCGGTGATAATGGTGCTTTTCAAGGATTGTTTCCGAAAGCTCATAAATGTAATACTTTTGAAACCTTATACATATTAAGTGTGCTGCGTAAGCATTTTGCAGAATTTGGATATACTACCGGTATGGCAGATATAATTGATCTTCAGTTTATGCTCCCCATTCTAACCGATGCTATAGGGCAACCTGTTATTGATTCAACAAAGAAATATCACCCCGAAGGATTTATTCCCGATTGGGATTACATGTCGGCGTACATCCGGGCTGTTGAGAAGCTAGTCATCAAAGATGTAATAAAATATAAAGATGAGATCATGGAAGAAAGAAAAAGTGCTTTATCATAATAACAAAATCATAAATCACCCTCGTGCAGATCACATCAAAATAAGAAACACACCCGCGCCAAAAATCGAACAGCCCTTATTCGTCGAATATTGAGAGCTGCTCACCCTCGGCAGAGAGCAAGGAGTCGATATTATTCACATCTCCGTCCCAATTGTCATCTATAGGAACAGCACCAAGCTTAATAAGTTCAATATTGCCATGATACTCGTTGCAATTACGGCATAAGATCGGGCAGTATCCCTTTCTCAATGCTTCATTGGCTCCGTTCCATGTCCCGCCCTTATTGTAATCGGACTTTACAACTACGGTTGCTTCGGACTGAGCGTAAATGTATTTATTCCGCTGCATTGCCATTCCCGCGTTAAAGCCCGCATCAGGTTTTGCTATTGACATAAGAAGCAATTTTTTGTCCTGTATTGCGGAAATTACCTCCTTCTTTTTTATCTTTCGTACAAAGGAATCTGAGATATACTCTATACAAAAGCTGCCATTTGAAAGCGATGCCGCGGAGGCTGTGCTATCAATTCCTTTCGCACCGCCCGAAACCACTCCGAAACCGTATTGATTTATCTTTCCCACGGTTCTTTCCGTAAAGGCAACATCGTCATCACCGACAGTCCTTGAACCCACAAATCCCACAGTCCTTCTATTAAGCAACGATAGATCTCCCGCAAAATAGAACAGCGGAGGACACCCGCCGTTAAGTTTTGTTTTCAAAGCTTTTGGATAACCCTTATCGGCACGGGTTATAGTTTTTATTCCCATAGAGGACAGCTTTTCCAATTCAAAGCTGAGACTTCCCGCACGGTCGAGAAGCTTATTTATGCGTTCGATCTCGCTTGTCCCATATCCAAAATAATGTTTCATATCATCATTTGAGAGATCGGGAATATCCTTGGGCTGGAGTTTTTTCTCTATCATCTTATCAGCCAGCTTTGTACATTCCGAAGGATCTAAAGGACGGCAGTTGTCCGCGCAGAGATGACTGCACAACACCACGATCATAGAAGCATTTTCATTCATTTTATCAACCATCCTTTTTTGATGTTGCCGCGAGAGCATAAGGGTAAACGTGCTCTGCTCCCGCTTTTGTCAAAATATCTCTGCAAACGGTAAAAGTCCACCTTGAGTCCACCATATCGTCTACAAGAAGTATGCTCTTTGGAGAGACCGCCTCATCGGCAACAGCAAAGGATGCTTGTGCATTTTCACATTGAAAGTTGCTGTTCTCCATATCCTTTTGCTGCTTTGCGGCGATCTTTTTTATCAGAGTCAAGCAAGGCAATCCCAGTTTTTCCGCTAATCTCTCCGCGAAATCTTGTACAATGCCGCTTCTTAGCGACGGAACATAAGTAAGCGCTGTTATTCCATGCTCATCAACAAACGGCGCAAGCACCTGTGCGCTTTTTTCAACAAGCTTGTCGCAGAAACCGTTCCCATCATATTTCCCCTTTTTTACAAGTTCGCCGTAGACGGGATGACCGTAGCGTGAAAGGCAGATCCCCGTTTCATTCGGATTATTGATATTGACCATTTTGGTCAAAGAGGTCGCTGCCCACTTCAAGCGCGGCTTTATATCATAATATTGCTTTTCAAGAAATTCCGCCGCCGTTTCTGCTGCGCCGTCCGATATCGCAGCGGGAAATTCCTCATATCCAAGGCAATTGGCGCAAAGACCGCAATTTTCCTGTGTAT
>CAYPWI010000301.1:2563-3495 GCA_964414395.1 uncultured Ruminococcus sp. | reverse complement strand
ATGTAATAATGAAAGCTTGCAAGGAGAATCGTTTTGAAGAAGAAACAGCCTGAAAAAAAGGCGCCAAAGAAAAACAGTGAGTCTGTTTATATAGAAGGCTCGGGGCTTGTCGTCGAGACCGATATCGTCCGCACGCTGGAAGAAAACTATATGCCCTACGCGATGAGCGTTATCGTGTCGCGCGCGCTGCCCGAGATAGACGGCTTCAAGCCCTCGCACAGAAAGCTTTTGTACACCATGTACAAAATGGGGCTTCTGAACGGAGCACGCACTAAATCCGCCAATATCGTCGGACAGACCATGCACCTCAATCCCCACGGTGACGCTGCTATTTATGAGACTATGGTTCGTCTGGCGCGCGGGAATGAGGCGCTGCTGCACCCGTATGTCGACAGCAAGGGAAACTTCGGCAAGGCGTATTCGCGCGATATGGCATACGCCGCTTCGCGTTATACGGAAGCCAAGCTCGAGCCGATAAGCGCTGAATTGTTCGCCGATATCGATAAAGACGCGGTGGACATGATACCGAACTACGACAACACGACCGTTGAGCCGTCGCTGTTTCCCGTGAGATTTCCGGCTGTTCTGGTGAATTCCAATTTCGGACTTGCCGTTTCCATGGCGAGCAACATATGTTCGTTCAATCTGGCGGAGATCTGCGAGACTACCATAGCGCTGATGAAAGATCCGAGTCATAACGCGCTTACAACTTTGAAGGGTCCCGACTTCCCGGGCGGGGGCTATATCGTCTACGATGAAGCCGAGATGGAGAAGATCTACCGCACGGGGCTGGGGGCGGTCAAGATACGCGCGAAGTACAGCTTTGACAAGGAAGCGCGCTGCATCGAGGTGACTGAGATACCGCCTACCACTACCGTGGAAGCGATAATCGATAAGGTCATAGAGCTTGTAAAGGACGGCAAGATCAAGGA
>CAYPWI010000301.1:0-2553 GCA_964414395.1 uncultured Ruminococcus sp. | reverse complement strand
GCGCGACGAGACCGACCTTTCGGGTCTGCGCCTGACGTTCGACCTTAAAAAGGGTTACGATCCCGACACGGTAATGCAGAAGCTCTTCAAGCTCACGCCCTTGCAGGATAACTTCAACTGCAATTTCAATGTGTTGATAGCGGGAACGCCGCACGTCATGGGCGTTTACGAGATACTCAGCGAGTGGACGTATTTCCGCCGCGAGTGCGTTAAGCGGCGCATCTATTTCGATCTTAATAAAAAGCGCGAGAAGCTGCATTTGCTGTTAGGGTTAAAGAAGATACTCCTGGATATCGACTACGCTATAAAGCTTATCCGAGAGACCGAGGAAGAAGCGGAGGTCGTGCCCAATCTGATGATAGGCTTCGGCATAGACGAGCAGCAGGCGGAATACGTAGCCGAGATAAAGCTGCGTCACATCAACCGCGAATATATCCTCAAACGGACGGAGGAGACCGACTCCCTCACCGCGGAGATCGCCGAGATGGAGGATACTCTTAAAGACGCAAAAAAGATCGACAAGGTGATAATCTCCGAGCTAAAGGAGATCTCTCAAAAATACGCGCAGCCGCGCCGCACGATGTTCTTGTATGACGTTGTGGAAGAGGTTGAGATCGAGGAGGAAGAGCCGGAGGGATACCCCGTAAACATCTTCTTCACGAGAGAGGGCTACTTTAAGCAGATAACTCCCAAGTCGCTTAAAATGGCGAGCGAGCAGAAGCTCAAGGAGAACGACGAGATCATCTATTCCGCCGAGGTATCGAGCAATTGCGAGCTGCTGTTCTTTACCAATCAATTCCAGTGCTATAAGTCGCGCTGCTCTGAATTCCCGGAGATAAAGGCGAGCGTCATGGGCGACTTCGTGGCGGCGAAGCTCGGTATGGACGACGGGGAATTTCCGGTTTTCATGGCGGCGACGGAAAAATTCACAGAGACTTTGGTGATCTTCTTCAAGAACGGCAAATGCGCCAAGATCCCGCTGTCGTCATTCGAGACCAAGACCAAGCGCAAAAAGCTCCAGAACGCCTATTCAAGCCTTTCGGAGCTTGTGGCGATGTTCGTTATCACGGAAGACTGCGACTTTATGCTGAAATCCACCGCGGGCAAGGTGATAATGTTCAACTCGGCGCTGGTGCTGCCGAAGTCGGCGCGTGACACCCAGGGCGTTCAGGTAATGCGCCTCACCAAGGCGGAATTAGCTTCCGCGAGGATCGCGGCGGATGTCGAGATAAGCGATCCCGAGAAATTCAGAATAAAAACTATCCCCGCCGCGGGACTTATTTCGGACGAGGACATAGACCAGATAAAGCTGGTATAAACGAAAGGAGATAACCCCAATGCTTAGTGATATTGAAATAGCGCAGCAGGCTAAGATGCAGAAAATCGGCGAGATCGCCGCGAAACTCGGTGTTACGGAGGAAGAGATCGAGCCGTACGGGCACTACAAGGCAAAGCTCTCTCAGAAGCTTATAGACCGTGTGGCAGATAAGCCCGACGGCAAGCTTATCCTTGTCACCGCCATCAATCCCACCCCCGCGGGAGAGGGAAAAACCACCACTTCCGTGGGGCTTTGCGAGGGCATGAACAAGATCGGAAAGAAAGCCTGTCTCGCTCTTCGTGAACCGTCTCTCGGTCCCGTGTTCGGCGTTAAAGGCGGCGCGGCGGGCGGCGGTTATTCGCAGGTCGTTCCCATGGAAGACATCAACCTTCACTTCACGGGCGATATGCACGCTATCACCGCGGCGAACAATCTTCTGGCGGCGCTGCTCGATAATCATCTACAGCAGGGAAACGCGCTTAACATCAACGTAAAGCGAATTCTCCTAAAGCGCTGCATGGATATGAACGACAGAGCGCTCCGCGAGTGTGTTGTGGGCTTGGGCGGCAAAATGGACGGCGTTCCGCGCGGCGACAGTTTTCAGATCACCGTGGCGACGGAGATCATGGCTATTCTGTGTCTGGCTGCCGATCTTACCGATCTTAAAAAGCGTTTGGGGAACATTCTCGTGGCGTTCACCAACGACAACAAGCCCGTATTCGCTCGTGACCTAAACGCCGTGGGAGCTATGACCGCGCTGCTTAAGGACGCGATCAACCCGAACCTCGTTCAGACGCTGGAGAATAACCCCGCCATCATTCACGGAGGACCTTTCGCGAATATTGCGCACGGCTGCAACTCCGTTCGCGCGACCAAGCTGGCGCTTAAGCTTTCCGATTACACGATAACGGAAGCGGGCTTCGGAAGCGATCTCGGCGCTGAGAAGTTCTTTGATATCAAGTGCCGCGCGGCGGGATTAAAGCCCGACTGCGTTGTTCTGGTAGCGACTATCAGAGCGCTGAAATACAACGGCGGTGTGTTGAAACCCGATCTTTCCAAAGAGAATGTTGAGGTACTGAACAAGGGTATCGTGAACCTCGGCGTTCATATCGAGAATATGAAGAAGTACGGCGTGCCCGTAGTCGTGGCTATCAACCACTTCGCGACTGACAGCGGCGCGGAGATCGCGGCTGTGCGGGAGTATTGCGAGAAAATGGGCGTAAAAGTCGCGTTCT
>CAYPWI010000300.1:0-3498 GCA_964414395.1 uncultured Ruminococcus sp. | reverse complement strand
TTGAGAACATTGGGTCTCGCGCGTTCCCCCCTGTCTCTCCCTCAAAATTCGGGGGAGCTTCCCGCGGAATTGGGGGCAGTGGCGCTGATAGTTCTTTCGGACAAGCTTCGCCCCTCCGCGCCAGCGACGCTGGATTATTTCAGAGAACAGGGCGTGGATATCAAGATCATCTCGGGAGACGACCCTGCCGCTGTCTCACAGATCGCCAAACGCGCGGGCTTTGAGAGCTATGAAAAATACGTGGATATGAGCCGTATCCCGGACGAGAACATCCCTCAGATAGCCGAGGAATACTCGGTCTTCGGCAGAACTACTCCCGATCAGAAGCTTATGCTTATCAAGGCTCTGAAAGCCGCGGGGCATAAGACCGCCATGACGGGCGACGGCGTGAACGATGTTCTCGCGCTTCGCGAGGCGGACTGCTCGATCGCTATGCAGTCGGGCAGCGACGCGGTGCGTGCCGTGTCGCAGATAGTTCTGATGAACTCGGATTTTTCGTCCATGCCTTTGGTAGTCCAAGAGGGGCGGCGCTGCATAAACAATATTCGCCGCTCGGCTTCGCTTTTCCTTACGAAAACTATTTTCTCGTTTCTGCTGACGGTGGTATATCTGTTCCTGCCGCTGACTTATCCGTTCAAGCCGATTCAACTGACGCTTATCAGCGCCGTTGTCATCGGCATACCGTCATTCCTGTTGGCTATGGAGACCAACAAGGAGCGCGTCGCGAGCGGATTTCTCTCGCATATATTCAAGAGATCGGCAGCGGGCGGGATCTCCGCGGCGCTGGTGGTGGGGCTGCTGACAGCCGCCGAGAAGATATGGGGCATTTCTCTCGAAGCCGCTTCCACGATGGCGACGATCATTGCCGCGACGGCGTTTTTCGGTACGCTGTTCAATATCTGCCGCCCTTTCACAAAGCCGCACGCCGTTATGTACGCGGCGCTGGTCATACTATTTGCGGCTGCCGCACTGCTTTTCCCGAGCCTATTCTATCTTGTGGAGCTTACTTCGACACAGACTATCATTTTGCTCGTACTGTGCGCAGCTGTCATTCTTATCCAGATGATATTAAGAAAACTGTTCAATAATATAAAGACGGGTGAATAATCATAAATTTCTACTTGAAAAATTCCGAACAATATGTTATAATATATATAAGTACTTTTATAGCTATGGAAAATGGCTTTGCTGATAATATTGGCGGAGTTTTTGCGGTGATCGGATGAATTATTCATTAAATGTGGGCGAGTGGAACAGCGTGTTTGCCGTTCCAAGCGCTGTGGTCGATAAATATATAAAGCTTGCGGGTGGCGACTCGCTTAAGCTGCTGCTGTATCTTCTGCGGCACGGCGGCGAGGAGTTCGGCGAGGATAAGCTTCGGCGGGATCTCGGGTTTACCGAGATCGGGCAGCTTGAGGACGCGGCTCTTTTCTGGATCCGGCGCGGTGTTATCCGTTATTCCAACGAGGAAAAGGGAATACTCGCGCCGAATGTCATTGAAGCGCGGGAAAAGAAGCCTTTAGACTCTATGACCGAGAGCGTTCCCGCGGCGGCTGGGGAATATGTTCAGCAGACCTTAGACGATGTTTCGGCAAAGAAAGCGCCTGAGAAGATAACTCCCGCGGCGGTGGATTCGCGCGAGATAGCGGAGCGGATCAACGGTTCTCCCGAGATCAAGGCGCTGTTTTCCGAGGCGGAGAAGATCTACGGAAGACCTTTGCGGCAGCGGGACAATCAGGTTATCATCGCTCTTGCGGATCATTACGGACTTCCTACGGGAGTGTCTCTTATGCTGCTTAAATACTGCGTTAAGGTCGACAAGACGACCTCGAACTACATACAGACCGTTGCCGCCGATTGGGTGGAGCAGGGCATAGACACGGTAGATAAGGCGGACGCTAAGATCGGCTCCCTCGAGCGTCAGGATACCCTTGAGCGGCATATATGCTCCGAGATGAAGATGAACACGGGTCTTACCCCGGCGCAGAAGAAGTACCTCAGTGTGTGGACGGACGAGTGGAGGTTCTCCGAAGAGATGATTATTCTCGCCTGCAATAAGACTGTAGATCAGCTGGGCAAGTGGAATGTGAAATACACCAATAAGATCCTGGAAAACTGGAAGCTTGACGGCGTTTCCACTCCCGACGCGGCAAACGCGCCAAAGCAGGCGGAGGTACGGACTTCAGCGAATTCTTCATTCAGTAAGGAAGACCTCATATCCCGCAGAAAAAGCCGATACAAAAAATAAGAGAGGTTATAATGCCATACAGCGAAAAGATATACGATACGGCGAATATGCGTATGGAGCAGCGCAGAGAAAAGAACAAGCGCATTGCCGAGCAGCGCAGTGAGGAAGTCCGCCGTGTTTTGCCCGAGTACAGCACTCTCGAGATCGAGCTTGCGAACACTATGAAGCGCTTTGTCGCGGCTATCGCGGATAAGCGTGATAATTCTCATGATATATTGGAGAAGGCACTTCTGGAAAACGCTTCCATACAGGAAAAGATGAAGGGTCTGTTGATGGGGAAGGGATTTCCCGCGGATTATCTCGATCCGATCTATACCTGCAAGATCTGCCATGATACGGGAAGCGTTGACGGGCATTGGTGCGAGTGCTATGACAAACTGTTGAAGGTAGCAGCGTCGGAGGAAATGAACGCATCCTCGCCGCTTAAGCTTTCCACGTTTGAGAGCTTTGATCTGTCACGCTATCCCGATACTTATGATACGGATCTTGAGGGCAAACAAAGCGAGATAATGAAGACCAATTATCGGGAATGTTTGGATTTTTCCCGCAATTTCAGCGGAAAAGGCAGCGGACTGCTAATGCTGGGCGGTACGGGACTTGGAAAGACCCACCTGTCGCTCGCTATCGCGAACGAGGTCATAAAAAAGGGGTACAGCGTTATTTACAATTCTGCTCCCGAGCTTATGAGACAGCTTGAAAAAGAGGCTTTCGGCAGAGCCGACACAGATACCATGCAGCTTATCACGACGTGTGACCTTTTCATTCTCGACGATCTCGGAGCGGAGATGAAAAACGAGCGATACGTCTCGTTTCTGTATGAGATTGTAAACTCGCGCCAGAATAGGAAGTTGCCGCTTATCGTAAACAGTAATCTTACCGAGGGTGAATTGGATGAGCGTTATAAAGACAGAATAGTTTCAAGGCTGTTCTTGCTGAATGATCTCTACTTCTGCGGAAATGACAACAGAGTAAAAAATTAAATATAATAGCATCAGGAGGTAAAATTATGGGCAAACTTAAGATCGGAATTCTTACCAGCGGAGGCGACTGCCCCGGACTTAACGCCACCATCCGCGGCGTTGCCAAGGCTACGTATGAGCTTTTCGGTGAAGAAAAGGTGGATATCATCGGTATCCACGACGGTTATCACGGACTTATTCACGGTGTGTATAAGGAGATGAAGCCGTCCGACTTCTCGGGCATACTCACCACGGGCGGAACTATCCTCGGCACCAAGCGCACGCCGTACA
>CAYPWI010000299.1:1065-3520 GCA_964414395.1 uncultured Ruminococcus sp. | reverse complement strand
AAAAGGAGAATTATTATGGCGATAGTTCTTATCCGCGCTGTTATACTGTATATAATAATCACGTTTTCGCTGCGGCTTATGGGAAAGCGGCAGCTGGGAGAATTGCAGCCCTCGGAGCTGGTGGTGACTATCCTCATTTCCAACATAGCCGCCATTCCCGTGGAAGACAGCTCCATGCCAATGATCATGGGTATCGTGCCTATTCTGACGCTGGTGTGTCTGGACGTTATCATGTCAGGAGTTATGCTAAAATCCGCGCATATCCGCAAGCTGATGATAGGCTCCCCGCGCATCATTATCAGCGAGGGGGAGATCCTCCAGAACGAGATGAAGCGCCTGCGCTATACCGTCGACGATCTTGTGGAAGCCATGCGCGACGAACAGATATTCGACATTACACAGATACAATACGCGATAGTCGAGACCACCGGCAAGATAAACTTCCTGCTGAAAAAGGACTATCAGCCCGCCGAGAAGCAGGACGTAAAAGCGGGCGGTTCCACAAAAAATCCGCCGTCCGTTATTATCCGCGACGGCATTGTGGACAAGCAGCAGCTGCGTCTGCTCGATCTCGGGGAACAGTGGCTGACTAAGATCCTTCGTGAAAACGACGTCGGCGAAAAGGGCGTTTTCCTCATGACGTCGGACAACAGCGGCAACTACAACATCATCAAGCGCTCGAAAGGCGGTGCGGGATGAACAGAATAATCACAAGCGTCGTAATTCTTATCGTCATGGCGGCGGGCTGCTTCTGGACGGTCGGCTATGTGGACATCTTCACGGACAAGCTTCTGGACAAGATAGACGAGGTGGAGCAGGCGTTCTCGGAAAACGACACGGAGCGTTCCTCAAAAGCCGCCGCGGAGCTTCAGGACGAATGGGAGGACTTTATGGATCTCGCCATTCTCACAAATGACCTCGGGCACTCTCTGGAGATAACCTCGGCGATAGCTCAGGTCAATTCCTTCGCGCAGGAGGGCAACGAGGAATTATACGCCGCCTGCGACTGCGCCCAGGCGCTTATCGAGGTGTTCAGAGATACGCAAACGCCGACGCTTTGGAAGATCTTATAATTTTTGAAAGAAACGCGCCGGGAGATCGGAAATTCCCGGCGCGTTATTTCAAAGCTTGACGATCTCATATCTGTTCTGGAGAACCAGCCAATGCGGGATATAGCAGCGGTTGATCGTCCACATGGAAACGCCCGCGAGGTTAAATTCGTCCACAAGGGCGATCTTAGCGTCAAAGCTCCTCGGGTCGTCGAACCACACCACGTGACGAGTGCCGTTCTCTGTATAGTAAAAATACGGGGTCTGCGTTTTTTCATCATACATGATAGGCGACCTATGCGCGACCGCGAGGTCTGTCGCACCGATAAACCCGATGCTCTGCGCGGGCGTGCCGCGGGTATAGGGAAGCGTCCAATCGTAGCCGTAATTCGGCATACCCATAAGTATCTTTTCCGACGGGATAACGCTCGTGGCATAGGTCAGCACCTTGCGGACCTCCTCGATAGGCTGCACGGACATCGGGGCGCTGTAGGTGTAACCCCATTCATACGTCATAATGACGACATAATCCGCGTACTGCCCCTGAACGGGATAATCATGCGACTCGTACAGCAGTCCCTGCTGATCTGCGCTGTACTTTGGCGCAAGTGCGGTAACGAGGATAAAGCCCTTATCGTGAACGCGGTTTGAGATCTCCGCCAGAAACGCGTTGTAGCTCTCGCGGTCGTCGGGCGAGATGTATTCCATATCGAGATTGAGCCCGTAGTAGTTCTTGGAGTCGAGCTCGTACATAATGGAGGAGATCAGCCGCTCGCGCGCGTCTGGATCGGCTAAGATCTGCGAGAGGACTTCCGTGGAGAATGTCCCGTCGAAGATGTTCGTCACGACCATAAGCGGCATCACGGAGCTCCTGAGAGAGCGATAGATGAGCGGGTCCGCGTCGGGCGCTATAAGTTCCCCGGTCGGCGTTATGGAATAGGAAAACGGAGATAGGAACGTCAGAAACGGCAGTGCGCAGTTCAGCGCGTATTCGCTGATAGTCGGATAGGCGTAGCCGTTCACGACGATAGGGCGGCGCGGAACGTTATTTTCCTGCGGAATTATGATAATATCTCCCGGTCTCAGCGAGATGGGGTTCACGTCGGGATTGGCTTCGATAAGCGTCTCCAGAGGAACGCCGAATTCCTGTGAAATGGAATAGAGCGTCTGCCCGCGCCTTACCGTGTATCTCATGGTATCCGACATTATGACGAGATTTTGTCCTATCACGAGCGAGTCGGGATCGCGAAGCGCGTTATCCGCGGCTATCCTTCCCGCGGGTATCCCGAACATTCTCGCGAGAGAATTAAGGCTGTCGCCCTGTTTAACGGTGTAAATAAACATAGTACCCCCTTATCCTCACGGCTCGATAGTGATCTCTTTGCGCGCGCCGAGAATGTGTATGC
>CAYPWI010000299.1:0-1055 GCA_964414395.1 uncultured Ruminococcus sp. | reverse complement strand
CAGCGCGTCCATGTAGTTATAGGTGGAAAGCCGTCTGTTTCTCGCGTCGGCGGTGTGGGCGCAGACAAAGATGTTCTGCGGCGTTGCGGGAGAGAATATCGCCGAAATAATGACGGTGTGGTAATATCTGCCCCGATAGTTCATCAGCTGGATAATATCGCCGCGGCGAAGCTCCGAGAGCGGCGCTTCCTCACCGTACACGCCCGGTCCTCTGTTGGTGAAGAGAAAGCGTCGGAGATAGTCCACACTCGTCCAGGCGGGAGCGCGGTTATTGGTGTTTATGAAATACCAGCCGTTCTCTTGGGAAAAGTTCATAACGTCGCAGCCCGCGTACATACACTGTGACACAAAATTTGTGCAGTCGCCGCCGATGTCCTGAAAGTCGTAGAAGCGCGGGTTTCGCGCAAACGCCCAGTTCAGGGCGTAGCGCACTGCCGCGCGGCGGTCGTAGTCTGTTTCGATCAGCATAAGATCACCCCTTGGCGTATTCTATGCGAATTATCGGAATGTGTGAATGTTCGCGGGCTTCCGAAACTCGGAACGTTCTTGGCGGGCGTTTGAAAAATTTTTCAAAAAGTGCTTGACAAATTTCGGAGAATATGGTATAATAGTATTCGTTGATAATGCGGGTGTAGTTCAATGGTAGAATCCCAGCCTTCCAAGCTGGTCGCGTGGGTTCGATTCCCATCACCCGCTCCATTAAAATGACCACAAAATTCGCCCTCGCGCAGCGGGAGCTTTTTATATCGTTCTGATTTATCCGCGCCACTAGCTCAGCTGGATAGAGCAACCGCCTTCTAAGCGGTAGGTCAAAGGTTCGAATCCTTTGTGGCGTGCCAGAGCCTTGTTTTAGCAGGGAGATATTATGGTGGGTATAGCGTAGCTGGTTAACGCGTCAGTTTGTGGCACTGAAGACCAAGGGTTCGAATCCCTTTACCCACCCCACCGCACAATGCGAAAAAACAAAACTCGGCTTTCGGTCGAGTTTTGTTTTTCGATTATTTAAAGCGCAGCTTAAACAAGCTGCCGAAATTGCGAAGCAATTTCGAGGTTCA
>CAYPWI010000298.1:3058-3525 GCA_964414395.1 uncultured Ruminococcus sp. | reverse complement strand
TCCCGGAGAAGACTTTCTCGGGCTGCACGAGCCTTAATAAGATCACGATCCCTTATGGGGTGAAGACCATAGGGAAAGAAGCGTTCAACAAATGCGAGAGCCTTGAAAAAGCAGAGCTTCCGGTGAGCGTTGATAACATCGGTGATTACGCGTTCTGGAACAGCGGACTAAAAAGCATGGATATCCCTTACGGCGTTACGAATGTGGGAATGTGCGCGTTTTGTGAATGTAAGGAACTTTCAAAGGTGACTGTTCCCGCCAGCGTAACGACCATAGGCGAAAGAGCGTTTTTTAGCTGCACCGCTCTTGAAGCTATTACGGTAGATCCATCCAACAGAAATTATTCTTCTCTGGGAGGAGTGCTTTACAATAAGAACAGAAACATTATCATCCGCTGTCCCGTTATTTCCGAGGACGATGAGTTCAACATTCCCGCGGGCGTCGTTAAGATAGCGGAGGGCGCGTTT
>CAYPWI010000298.1:0-3048 GCA_964414395.1 uncultured Ruminococcus sp. | reverse complement strand
CCTTCTCGGATATTTATATCCCGAGCGGGGTGGTCGAGATAGGCGCGTGGGCGTTCTCTTCCTGTACCGAGCTTTCCGATTTCGTGATCCCCGACAGCGTTATCGATATCGGAAGTCAGGCTTTCCTCGATTGCGAGAGAATAAGAGTCACATACAGCGGCAGAACTTACGAGTATGACGAGCTTAGCGAGATCTACAATGTAAACGGCGAGGAAAGTAATTTATCATAAATAACAATTCCCCGTGTGACCTTTCGATCACAAGGGGAATTGTAATTATCAGATTTCACGCTTTTTCATAACGCTCATATAGGCGGGACGGATTATTCTGCTGGCGGTGGAGAGCTCCTCTATACGGTGAGCGCTCCAGCCGACTATTCTCGCGATGGCGAAGATAGCAGTGTACAGCTCGCTGGGAATTCCCAGCATATCATATACGAAGCCGCTGTAGAAGTCCACATTGGGGCTGACGCCCTTCATGATCTTGCGCTTCTGTGCGATGAGCTTGGGAGCCGCGTCTTCTATATATTTGTACAGAAGCAGGTCGTCTTCGCGGTGCTTTGCCGCCGCGAGTTTCTCCACATAGCCGCGGAATATCCTCTCGCGTGGGTCGGACAGCGAATACACGGCGTGACCCATTCCGTAAATCAGTCCCTTGCGGTCGAACGCTTCTCCCGCGAGGATCTTCCCGAGATAGTCGCTGACCTCGTAATAGTCCTTGGTATCCTTGACGTTCTCGCGGATATTCTGCATCATTTCCATAACTTTTATGTTCGCGCCGCCGTGCTTGGGACCCTTAAGCGAAGACATAGCCGCCGCGATGGTCGAATAAGTATCCGAGCCCGAGGACGTGACCACTCGTGTTGTAAAGGTCGAGTTGTTTCCGCCGCCGTGCTCCATATGCAGCAACAAGGCTACGTCGAGAACTTTGGCTTCCAGAGCGGTGTATTTCTTATCGGGGCGCAGCATCAACAGCAGGTTTTCCGCTGTGGAAAGCGCGGGGTCGGGGCGGTGGATATACATACTCTCATCGTTTTCATAGTGGTTGTAGGCGTGATACGCATACGCCGCCAGCATCGGAAAGCGCGCGATAAGCAGGATACACTGATAAAGGCTGTCCGAGAGCTTTCCGGAAAGCGTGGTGTTGTCATAGGACGCGAGAGTGAGGATACTTCTCGTCATGGAGTTCATAATATCCTTGCTGGGCGCTTTCATGATAACATCGCGTGTGAAGTTGGTAGGCAAGCAGCGGCACTCTCCGAGTATCGCCCTGAACTCGTCAGCCTCTTTGTCTGTCGGCATCTCGCCGAAAATGAGCAGATATGCCGCGCGTTCAAATGTAAAGCCGTTTTCTCCGCCCATGGAGACCAGATCCTTAACATTGTAGCCTCTGTACCAAAGCTCGCCGTCGCACGGAGTATCCACTCCGTCAACATTCTTGAAGGATACCATCTTCGAGATAGTGGTAAGACCCGTCAGCACGCCTTTTCCGTTGATATCGCGAAGCCCGCGGTTCACCCCATACTTCTCGTAAAGCTCGTCGGATATCGCGTCGTTTTTAACGCAGAGATCCTGTTTGTTCTCCGCGTATTCTTTAACCGGATTGATCATAAAAACAGCCTCCTGTCCTTTGTTATCTTTATTTTGGGCAGGGTAAAATCCCCTATAATATAAATTATATCACATTTGAGGTCGAAAAGCAAGCAAAATGGAAAATTTTCACAAGTTATTCACAAACTCCACTTGACAACGTCCTAAAAAGAGCCTATACTATATTATATATTACACAAATGTTTATTTCAACAGACGGAAGGGGGCGCTGATATGAACTTTATTGATAAAAATTCGGGTCTTACCGCCTCTCAGGTCAAAGAACGCGCCGCAAACGGACAGTCCAACGGCGAATTCGACGTTAAGACCAAAAGTGTTTTCCGTATCGTTTGTGAGAACGTTTTCACGCTGTTCAATCTAATAAATCTGATACTCGCCGTAATGGTCTGTGCCGTCGGGAGCTACCGCAACGCGCTTTTTATGGGCGTGGTCATCTGCAATATAGCGATAGGCATATTCCAGAGCGTCCGCGCCAAGCGCGCCATAGACAAGCTTTCGATAATCTCCGCGCCCAAAGCGCGTGTTATCCGTGATGGTGAAGAGCAGACCATTCCCGTTGGAGAAGTTGTGCTCGACGATATAATGATACTGTCGTCGGGTATGCAGATCTGCGCTGACGCGGTCGTGCTCGAGGGCGAGTGCGAGACCGATGAGAGCCTTATCACAGGCGAAAGTGACGCGATTTTCAAGAAAAGCGGCGACGAGCTGTTTTCTGGGAGCTTCGTGGTCTCGGGGCGGGTGAAGGCTCAGGCGGTGCGCGTCGGTGCGGAATCCGCGTCGGGGAAGATCACCGGCGGCTCTAAATATATCAAGAAGACCAATTCGGAAATGATGAAGTCCATAAATCTTATAATAAAGATCGTCTCGGTCTGCATAGTGCCGTTCGGGGCTGTTATGCTGTTCAAGTCGCTGTGTGTGTTTGACCGCCCTGTCGATGAGGCCGTCACCTCGACCACGGCGGCGCTTATCGGAATGATACCCGAGGGACTTGTTCTGCTGACGGGGATAGCCCTTGCGGTCAGCGCGATACGTCTCTCACGCCGCGATACTCTCTGCCGCGATCTGTATTGCGTGGAATCGCTCGCGCGCGTGGACGTTCTCTGCCTCGATAAGACGGGAACGCTCACCGAGGGGTGTATGGAGATACAGAAAACCGAGCTGCTTGACGGCGCGTATTCCGACAAGGAGCTTGACGACGCGCTGAACGCCTTTGTAAGCGCCTTTCCCGAGCCCAATTCCACGCTTAAGGCGCTTGGGGAGCACTATAACGGCGGAACTTCGCACATCCTACGCGGAACTGTGCCGTTCTCATCGGCGCGTAAATGGAGCGCGGCGGAGTTCGAGGGCTTGGGAACTCTGGTTCTCGGCGCTCCGGAGTTCGTATTGAAGGATAATGCTCGGATATCGAGAATTTGCGAAAAATATACCTCGAGCGGGT
>CAYPWI010000297.1:0-3528 GCA_964414395.1 uncultured Ruminococcus sp. | reverse complement strand
CCGTAAAAGGTCGTCGGGAGAAAGGGAAATGTCTGCTCACGATGATCCTTTGCAAGTATGATCTCATGCTTGTTTTCTTACTGGACAGCGCCACGGAGATCTGCGTTCAGCAAGTCTTTGATGACCTCTGGGATAAACTCGGTCCGGATATCTTTGAACGATTATTTCCTGTTATTCTTACCGATAACGGCGGGGAATTCAAAAATCCGGAGGCACTTGAATTTACCGGTTATGGTACTCAGCGAACAAGGATATTTTACTGTGATCCAATGTCTTCGTGGCAGAAGCCTCACATTGAACGGAGTCATGAATTCATTTGTCAAGTGATCCCCAAGGGCACCTCAATGGACGACTTCACGCAAGAAGATATTACCCTTATGTTAACCACATAAACAGTCTTTCGCGTGACAGCCTTAACGGAGCGTGTCCGTTCGACGCGGCTAAAAAAGCTCTGGGACGAAAGCTGCCTAAGCTGCTCGGCTTGAAGAAAATTTCGCCGGACGATGTCATTTTGCGTCCATCGTTACTGAAAAAATAATCATTATTCGGTAATGGGATTCATCTTTTAATATTATGAAATTGGGCGTTGCATTTACTTTTGCACAAAAAATCGATGCCCGAAGCACTGCTGCGTCCAAATTTAGCCTTTTTTACGCCTCAGGTCAATGTTTTGGTTGTTTCTGACTTCATTTTTCGCGTTTTTCGTGATTTTTCATCCCTGTTTTCCACCTTGTGTTGCATTTACTTTTGCATTTGACGATTATCCCCGGTTTTTTTGATAATATCGATCACGTTTTGATACATATAGACGGCGTTATTATGGATAAGCTGAACACAAAGTGTGATCCTGTTGAGATGGAGCTTTTTAATTTGCTGCTCTCAGGCTATAATCAAACCGAGATCGCGCAAAAGCTCGATATGTCACAAAGCAATATATCCGGGAAAATAAGGATACGAAATTTTTTTGTCATAATGTAAATAAACGTTTATTTGCCTGCGGCAAAAGTTTATTATGTCAAACATGATGCGGCGCGTTTGAAAGGAACTGTTTATGGGAAAGAAACTCGGTCTGAAGATCATCCTCTCGCTTATTTTGAGTATACTTATCACGGTCGCGGCGCTGTGCGTCATCTCGATCAATTTTACACGGGAGTACGGCAAGAGCCTTATACTCAGCCAGACGACCTCTTATGTAAGCTCTATGGAGTCGGAATTCGAGTGGCAAGTGAAGCGGCTTGCGGAAATATACGAGCTTCTCAGGATCACGAATTCGTCCGGCGATTTCGACCCCAATGAAATAGATGAGATATTCGAGCAGAAAAAGGAGAGCGACAGTGATTTCGGCGCGATATTAAGCCCCGCGGGAGATATTATCTGGCAGACGGGCAACTTTGACAAGTCCGAATTCGGCGTGTCTGAGCTGCGCAAGACCTTTGACGGCATGGTCTCGACCAAAACGGGGCTGTCACTTATGAGCGTCCATGTGTCCGCTGACAATTCCGTATGCGTATTGGGTATGCGGCTGGATTCCAACGTCTGGCTCGACGAGCTGAAGGAGGAGACAGGCGTGGAATACAGCGTGTTCAACAGCAAAACGCGCTACGCTACCACCGTTATGGACGGAAGCGGGAAGCGTTCGGTAGGCACCGATATGTCCGAAAAGGTCGCCGAACAGGTCATCAATAAAGGTATGGACTACAGCGGCGAGGCGGAGCTATTCGGGCAGAAGCATTATGTTGCGTACCGCCCTATGAGGGATATAAACGGAAAAGTCGTCGGCGCGCTGTTTTCGGGCGTATCCTCGGCGGAGACCGATAGGAATACTTCGAGAATGATGTTTATGCTCGCGCTTACCGCTATAGGCGTTGGCGCTGTGACTATAATCGTTTCGGGGCTGATATTGATAAGAACCGTTATCCGCCCCATTTTTTCGGCGATCGGGGCGGGGCTCAAGATAGCGGACGATTTGAATAAGGGCGTTCTCACTACCTCGGTGGATGGTTACGATCTGTCAAATGATGAGATGGGAGAGTTCGTTCTGCGTCTGGAGACTACAACGGGAAAGCTCGGCAGCTATCTCGCGGATATGAAGCGCGTCCTCGCGGCAATGGCGGGCGGAGATTTTACCGTTGAACCTGAAGTAGATTATATAGGGGAATTTGCGGAGATAAAGAATTCCTTTAAAATGATCAATGAAGGACTGGCGTCTATTGTCGGAGATATCAACTATTCCTCGCGCCGCGTTCTTGGCGGTTCCACAGATATTTCCGAGGGGTCGAGAGAATTGGCTGCCGGTTCCACAAGGCAAGCGGCGGCGATCGAACAGCTTTCCGCTACGCTTAACGAGATAAACGTCAAAGTACAGAATACCGCCGAGAACGCCAAAAAGGCGGGAGAAATATCCAAAAGCACCTCCCAAAAGATCGACGACCAGAACATCGAGGTACAGAATATGCTTCAGGCAATGGAAGAGATCGAAACGAAGTCCGACGAGATCAAAAACATAATAAAGGCGATAGACGACATAGCGTTTCAGACGAGCATACTGTCGCTGAACGCCGCGATAGAGGCTTCCCGAGCGGGAGAGGCGGGCAAAGGGTTCGCCGTCGTAGCGGACGAGGTGCGAAACCTTGCCGCGAAGAGCGCCGATTCCGCGAAGCAGACGGGCGACCTCATCAATGCGACTATCTCCGCAGTACAAAACGGAAACAACATAGCCAAGCAAACGGCTGATACCATGAGAGAAGTCACCGAATTCACCAAGGAAACAAATCGCTACATAGCCGACATTGCGTCCGCGTCCAATGACGAGGCGACTTCAATAGAGCAGATCAAGATAGGACTTGAGGATATTTCCGCGGTAGTTCAGAAAAACTCATCCACCGCCGAGGGAACGGCAAATTCGTGCGCTTCGCTCAACGATGAGGCTTCAAATCTTCAAGCGCGCATTGAGGCTCTCAAGGTAAATCGGAATGAATAGTAAACTATTTTACTGTCTTCAAAGTGTACATAAACACGGCTGAAAACGCCGGCAAAAAGAACTGCGGTCTGACCGAAAAGCGGGTTGGATCGCAAGCTTTTTTTTGTACGATACAGAAACGGTTTATACCGATCCACAAAAAAACGCGAGTATAAAATCGGAGGTTTATCCTTATGGTCAAAATAAAAATTAGTTTCTGTGAATTTTTTGTTTATTTTGACGAAAAAAAGAGGTACGACCTAAGCCGTACCTTTAATCAAATTGGTGTCGTATACGACAGCCAAAAACAAAACCGCGCGTTCGATTTGAACGCGCGGCGTAAATTATATCATCACTCAACAAACTTCAAAAGGTAAAGCGATACTTCGTCTATTTTGTCCGTGTTGCTGTCGAAAATAAATTTATATCTATATATCGGTCTATAACCGAAAAGATTTGCTTTGCCTATGCAGCAAGCTTCAATCTCGGATGTACCGTCATAACTATACTTTTTGTCAAATTCTTCGACTTTTCCATTAGCGGCTTCGCCAACGGTATCAAGGGGTAAA
>CAYPWI010000296.1:0-3553 GCA_964414395.1 uncultured Ruminococcus sp. | reverse complement strand
AAGGCTCGGGAGATGTTACCGGAAATGACGGACATATTCGGGGGCGGTGAATAATGCTTACGCCTCAGCAGCTTCAAAAGCTGATGGCGGCGCAGACGGCCGGGAGATCTCCGCGCACGTCGGAGCGCGTCCCTCGCACGCGGTTTATCAGGGGCGGCAATATCCGAACTCGCAGTATGAGACGATCGTCAAGCCGCTGATCGAGGACTACAACTGCCGGCACTCGGCATACCCGATAATTATGGGCGTGACAAAGCCGTCCTACACCGAGGAGCAGCTTCAGGCGCTCGACCCGCCGCCGTTTGCATACGAGGGAAAACAATACACCGCCTACAAGGCTCAACAGCAAATGAGGAAAATGGAGCGGGCTATGCGAAAGCAAAAAGACCACTGCATTGTCGCGGACGCGGCGGGAGACAAGGACGCGTTTACCGCCGCGAGCATTAAGCTACGCCGTCAAAAGGACATTTACGAGGATCTCTGCAAAGCCGCGGGAACGTACACCGAGTATGAGCGGACGTTCGTTGCCGGGTATAACCGGAAGCTCGCCGCCAAGACCGGAGCGGTCACACGGGCGCAGAATAAATTTAAAAACGCGCAGATAACCTTGACAAATTCGGAAAACGGTGCTATAATAGAATCAGAACATAAAGTTGTAGGATCGTTTGAAAAAAATGTATTCGAAAAGGACACAATAATGAAACTTTCAAGTATATTTGTAAATTCAAGCGATAGTTTGTATCTAAATTCCCAAAAAATCAAACCGCTGGAGGGTTACAGCGACATTGTTATGCACGGAACTCCATCTGCGCTCATAGCATCGGGAAACAATGGAGAAGAGTGGCGTTACAACGCTCATGAAGCCGCGGAGCTTATAAAAAACTCACGCGAATTCAGCCAAAATCCCGATCGCCCTATAAGGTTGATTTCTTGCAATACCGGACAAGGAGAGGATTGCATAGCTCAGCAAATTTCCGACATCTTGCGTGTGAATGTTTTGGCTCCGACGGAGGCAGTTTATGTCAACGAAAACGGAGAAATGCTGATAACCGATAATGATAGCCTTGCAATTCTATGGGATATGGGTGTAAACGTTAAAGATACCGGCTCATGGGTAACTTTCAAACCGCGAAAGGGGTGATTGTATGGAACGTATTTGCCTGCAAAATTTCAAAGAATTTGGTGTTCCAAATGCACCGAGCATTTTGGAAAAATGTGAAAAAAAGCCATATCAAGGTCAAGACAGAATCGTTGAATTCCTAAAAAGTAAAGGTGAAATCGGCGCCGCTGCCGCCAGAATCCCAATAGATGTAATTACGGGTGAAAGAATACCCGGCGAACTGGTCATAAAGCACTACGATAAATTTGGTTGGCTGAGTGACCTCGCGTATTATGTTGAAAAATATAATCTCCGTTTGCCGAAAGAATTTGAAGATTATGTTTTAAATCAAGAGTAATTTAAAAGCGTTTTGCACTCAAATGCAAGACGCTTTTTCACACACAAATCAAGATAAACCGCGCTCTCCGAAAGAGGGGGCGCGTTTATTATACCAAAAATTAAATTACAGGAGGTTTTTCTATGGAAAAGTTGTACGAACTGCTGAAGAAGCTCGGCATCGAGCTTACGGCGGATCAGAAAAAGCAGCTCGGCGAGGTCGCCGAAAAGGAATTTGTTTCCGCCAAGGACGCGGCGGCGGACAAGGCAAAGCTCGAAGAGCTTACAAAGCAGCTTGCCGAGCGCGACAAGGATCTTGAAAAGCTCAAATCGGAGAATAAGTCCGACGAGCTTTCCAAGCAGATCGCGGAGCTTACCGCGAAGTATGACGCGGACACGAAGTCGCTTAATGAGAAGCTCGCCGCGCAGGAACAGAGCTTCGCGGCGGAGAAGCTGCTGTCCGGGTACAAGTTCGCGTCGGAGCGCGTGAAGAATTCCGTGCTCGAGGAATTCAAGACAAAGGGCTTCAAGTACGAGAACGGCGCGTTCGTCGGCGGCAAGGAATATCTCGAGGAGCTCAAGAAGAACGAGCCGGACGCGTTCGCGAACGAAAAACCGGGGCTGTTTATGAGCGGCACTCAGAGCGGCGTATCAACGGAAGCGAATAATCTCGAAGCGCAGATCTTCGGCGGCTTCGGATTGAATAAGGACTGAAAACAGGGGGTATTTTTATGGCAATAAACACGATCGAAGCGTCAAAGATCTTTATGACCGCTCTTGATCAGCAGATGATCGAGGGTTCCACGTCGGGCTGGATGGAAGCGAACGCGGGACAGGTAAAATACAGCGGCGGAAACGAGGTAAAGATCCCGAAGATCTCCACAAGCGGTCTCGCCGACTATGACCGCGACAGCGGCTACAATCAGGGCGCGGTGACGCTCTCTTATGAGACAAAAACGCTTACCAAGGACAGGGGAAGGCAGTTCCTGCTTGACGCTATGGACGTTGATGAAAGCAACTTCATCGCGAACGCCGCCACGGTCATGAGCGAATTCCAGCGTTCGCAGATCATTCCCGAGGTGGACGCTTACCGCTACTCGAAAATTTACGAGCTGGCGAAAACTAAGCACGGCAAGACCTACACACCCGCCGCGAATACTATCCTGAGCACGCTGAACGCGGATATAACCGCGGTCAACGATACCGCGGGCGCCGCGGATCTGGTGATCATTATGCCGTATACCATCGCGGATATCCTCGACAACACCGAGAAGATCAACAGGTATATGAATGTCGGCAGCTTCACGCAGGGCAAGATCGACCTCAAGGTCAAGACCTATAATGGGATCCCCATTATCCGCGTGCCGTCCGCGAGAATGAAAACGGCGTACACCTTCAACGACGGAAAGACGTCGGGACAGGAGGCGGGCGGGTTTGCGCCTACCGCCGACGCGGTACAGATCAACTGGATCATCTGTCCGAGAAGCGTTCCTATCGCGGTTTCAAAGACGGATAATTTCAAGATCTTCGAGCCTGCCGTCAATCAAAAAGCCGACGCGTGGCTTATCCAGTACCGCAAGTATCACGATCTCTGGATCAAGGACAATGCGCTTGACGCGGTTCGGGTATGTGCCGCGCCGACCGGTACGGAGTGATGACATTGGAAGTTTTTGCGGATTATGATTTCTACAAAAACATCGGCGGGAGCTTGAGCGAGGCGGAATTCTCCAAGGTCGCCGCCAAAGCGTCCGCGTACATCGACAAAGTAACGTTCGGCAGAGCTTCCGAGCACGCCGATGACGAGCGCGTGAAGCGCTGCTGTTGTGATATGTGCGATACACTGTCTGCTATATCCGCGGCAACGAGCGGCGGGCTTGTCAAGCAGTCTGAGAGCGTCGGGAGCTGGAGCGTCACCTACGCGAATTCCGAGAACACGACCTCGGAGATCAATTACGCGCGGGCGGCGTGCCGGGTATGGCTGCCCGCCGAATGGCTTTACAGAGGAGTTGGCAGAGAATGAAATTCAGCGGAACGGTCACAGTTTACAATATCGCCGACGTCGAATTCAAGAAAACGCTCTTCCCTCACCTGCTCGAGGGCGTTCATGTCGAGAAAACG
>CAYPWI010000295.1:0-3556 GCA_964414395.1 uncultured Ruminococcus sp. | reverse complement strand
AGGTTGACAAGAGTTTGCTGCGACGGCTATAGGTTATGTTTGACCTAACAAATCGGATATCTAAGCGATTTTGTTATCTTTCACAGCTATGACCAATGTATCACCGACTGCTTTATCTGAATTATAGGTGGCGTATGCCGTTCGTAGGTTGACAAGAGTTTGCTGCGGCGGCTATAGGTTATGTTTGACCTAATAAATCGAGATCTAAGCGGTTATGAAATCTTTCGCAACTATGCCCAATGTATCACTGACTGCTTTATCTGAAAAATAGAAGCGTAAGTCGTCCGTAGGTTGACAAGGGTTTGCTGCGACGGCTTTGGGTTATATTTTACCGAATGAACAAAATGGGACTGTTTTTTACAGCCCTTTTTTATTATATCGGCGCTTTTAGCGTTTGCGCTTGTCCGATATAATGCGCCTTGAGCAGAACGCGCCGTTTGTAGAAAAATGTGTCAAATGTTTCCAATAAAAGCGATACAGTCAGATAAACGCGTGGACGGCTTACGTCACCTATAATTCAGATAAAGCAGTCGGTGATATATTGGTCTTTGAGTTGAAAGATTAGAAAAATCGCTTAGAGCAACGAAAAACGCGGTGGGTGGGGGGGAGGGAGATGGTCGGGTTGTCCCCCACATCGCGCGTCGTTACCCTGCCAAGGGTAAACAACAAATCAACGGCTTGGCAGCCAAAAAAAGTTTTATTTACTTTTTACTAAAAAAGTCTCCCCCGCATCGTGCGGATATAAAAAGCAGATCCCCAAGTTTCCTTGGGGATCTTGATCATATTAAACTGTTCAGTATGATATCGGCGATCTTGTATAGCGGCGCCTGAACTTCCACGGCTCCGATCTTATACGCCTCCATGGGCATACCGTATACTACACAGGTCTCTTTGTCCTGCCCTATGGTGAACGCGCCTCTCTGACGCATTTTCAGCAGACCGTCCGCGCCGTCGCGCCCCATTCCCGTGAGAATGGCTCCTATAGCCTGCGGACCAGCTACCTCCGCCACTGAGGTAAACATAACGTCCACCGACGGACAGTGCCCCGAGACCTTTTCGCCCGGCTTTGAGGAAACATACCAGCCTTTTCCGTCCTTGCATAAGCGCAGATGATGCTCGCCCGCGCCGATTATGATGAGTCCGCTTCTGAGACGGTCACCGTCCTCGGCTTCTTTTACTTCCATCATGCAGGAACGGTTCAGACGCTCCGCGTAAAGCTTGGTAAATCCCGCCGGCATATGCTGAACGATAATGACGGGCGGGGTGTCCTTCGGAAAATGCTTGATGACCTGTTCGAGAGCCTCCGTGCCGCCCGTCGAAGCGCCGAGCGCTATCAGAGTTTCCGAGCGCTTGAATTTTCCGTGCTTTGAAGATATTGATGATGATATGGGCGCCTGAGGAAGATCGTCGGGAACTCTCATCGCCGCCGTTGCCGCTGCGATGCCGGTAGCTCTTTCATTGACCAGCCTTTCAGCTGCGGCAGCCGCCTCGGCAATGCTTTTCGTGTTGATCTGCTGTTTTGAGACAGAGGTCATTGCGCTAGTCACGGGAGCAGTCAAAGGCTTGCTTGTCGTGCTCGGTGAATTGATAGGTGTTCTCAGCGTGTCAAAGCTCGCGTTGGGGTGGTTTGACTTGTACGCTCTGCGAATAGCGCCGCACAGCTGCGTAGCAAAAGCTTCCATATCGGAATTTGTGCGTGCCGCGGGTTTCGCGAGAAATTCCACCGCTCCCGCCTTCTTGCAGTCGCGTTCTCTCGCGTCCGAGCTTGACACGACGATCGTCGGGATGTAGTATTGCGGCAGCAGCTTTTCCAGAAAATCCACTCCGTCCATTCTCGGCATCTCGAGATCGAGCGTCATAACATCGGGTTCGTATTTTAAGATCATGTCACGCGCCGTATACGCGTCGCCGACTTTTCCGACGATCTCAATCGTATTATCCTTCTGGATATAGCGTGACAGTACTTCCCTGAAGAGTATGGAGTCGTCCACAACCAACAGCTTAATTCTATTCATATAAAAACAACTCCTAATAAATAGTGGGAACATATATTCTCCGAAGATCGGTTTTCGGATCCTCGGAGAATTATAAAAATTTACGGTACAGCTTATTATGCCGCCATTACTTTTCCTTGCGGCGATAGATAGCCGGCTGAATGTAGTCAAACTCCGTCTCGCCGCGGTTTACGCTTTCGGCGTGACCTATGTAGAAATAACCTCCCGGCTTTACCACATCATAGAACCGATTGACGAGAGCCTGTTTTGTCGGCTGATCGAAGTAGATCATAACATTTCTGCAAAAGATGAGATCAAACGGCTTTTTCTTGTACTTATCGGGCATAGGATCCATCAGATTGAACGTCTTGAAGATGACCTCGTCCTTTATTCCCTGACATATCTCATACTTGCCGTTGCCAAGGTTATTGAAGTAGCGCGCCTTCCAGTCGTTGGAAAGACCTTTCATGCCTTCCTCACTGTATATTCCCGTCTTAGCCTTGCCTATGACGTTCTGGGAGATATCGGTCGCCAGGATCCTTGTGTCCCATTTTGCCTTTTCCGCGCCGAAATATTGATCCATAAGCATAGCTGTGGTATAACATTCCTCGCCCGACGAGCAGGCGGCACTCCATATCCTCAATATATGATCTTTCTCGTTGACTTTTACCATGTACGGAAGGATCGTATCTTTAAGAAATGTATAGTGCTCCGGCTCACGCATAAAGAATGTGTGATTTGTCGTCAGCTTGTTGAGAATGGTGGTGACTTCCGCGCCCGTGGTATCCGCGAGCACGGTGTCAAGATAATCGTTGTAGTTTTTGAAACCACGTTCGTTGAGCATATTTCCGAGTCTGCCCTGTACGAGAACTTTTTTTGCGGAGAGATTTATTCCGAAGCTGTCGTACATATACTTGACAAGACGTTGGAATTCGGCTTCAGTGATCTCCAGTCCCACGATTCAGACCTCCTGTTCGTCAAGCAGCTTTGCAACGTCCAGAATGAGCTTTGTGGAATCGCCTTCACCGCGGATCATATATTGAATGAACTCGTTGGTGTTTACGTTCTTGTTCTCGGGAGTAGCCGAGATGTCGCCCGTGTGGATATCCTCAACGTCCGCCACGCTGTCGACGATGATGCCCACAGAGGTATCGTTGAAGTCGAGCGTGATGATGCAGGTGCGGGGAGTATACGGGATCTCGGGCTTGCCGAAGCGTGTTCTGATGTCCACGATGGGAACTACCTTGGAACGCACGTTGATGATGCCCTTGATATAGTTCGGAACGTGCGGGACCTTAGTGATATGCGACATTCCGATGATCTCTATGATATACTGGATCTCAATTCCGTAGACCTGGTCTCCGATATTGAAGGTCATAACCTTTCCGAGAATACTGTTGTCGGCAGCCAGCTTTCTGTCACCCGACTGCTGCTTTGCGACAGCTTCCTTTATAACATCATTAGTCATATGAGTGATCCTCCTTAACCGATAAGAGTATTTGTATCAATGATAAGCGAAATGCTGCCGTCGCCCATTATCGTACAGCCCGACAGACCCTCGC
>CAYPWI010000294.1:0-3556 GCA_964414395.1 uncultured Ruminococcus sp. | reverse complement strand
GCGGCGGCGTTACCGCTCTGATGAAGGCGGGCTTCGAGACCCTCGTTGAGGCGGGTTACGATCCTCAGAACGCTTACTTCGAGTGCATCCACGAGATGAAGCTGATCGTTGACCTTATCTACAAGGGCGGCTTCGCTATGATGAGATACTCCATCTCCGACACCGCCGAGTTCGGCGACTACGAGACGGGCAAGCGCCTCATCACCGAGGACACCAAGAAGGAAATGAAGAAGATACTCACCGAGATCCAGGACGGCACCTTTGCCAACAAGTGGATCGCCGAGAACAAGAACGGCAGACTTCACTTCAACGCTTGCCGCCGCATCGAGTCCGAGCATCAGCTCGAAAAGGTGGGCGCTGAGATCCGCAAGCTCTACGACTGGAACAAGTGATCCAAGATCGCTTAGATACACAAAAACAACTCCTTCGGGTATCCCGGGGGAGTTGTTTTCGCAAGAGAATATCACACGGTCTCGGATCTCTTGATACCGAACATGGCTCTCAGCAGACCTGCAAACATCTTCGGACTCTTTACCACAACGATCTTCATAACGGCACTCCCTTCACCGGTTCATACCGATCCCCGATCGAAAACCGACGTCATTTGTTTTCGGTCAGGCATCGGTATCAGCACTTTAGCAGAAATATTCCCAGCACGATAAGCAGAATGGCGATGACGAAAAGCATCACGCGCAGCGAAAAAAACGACAGGCACATAATGGCTCCGATAAACGCCGCCAAAGCGAGCGCCCAGCCGAAGTTGCAGTGCTTGTTTTTTCGCCTTCTCGGACCGCGCATGACATTTCCCTCCCTTCGATACGCGGCTTCTTTCGATGCCGGAAAGACCGCCGCGGCTATTCTGCTCTTATCGTATTTTATTCGATCCGTTAAATTTGGTGACAGTTTTGAGGAAATATTTAAAAAAGCCCTTGTTTATTGGAAAAAAATATGTTATAATATAATGTGTGGGTCTATATGCCCGTATAAGGCTGCTTTCCGTATGAGGCTAAGGCAGCGCCGAAAATTTTATGAGAAGAGAACTGTAACAGCAGAATAAATTCAAAGGGGTAAATTATGAATACTTCCGGAAAACAAACACTGGGGAGCATCAAGGTGTCTGAGGACGTGATCATCAAGATCGCCGAGACAGCCGCCTGCGAGATCGAGGGCGCGGCTTCCGAGGGTCAGCGCCTTGAAGCGCCGACGGCGCTCTCGAAGTTCAGGGGCGCGGTGCGCGCGAGGATACTCGGCGAGTCGGCGGCGATCTATATCGACCTTTCGGTCGTCGACGGATATAACGCCGTGAAGGTGGCGGAGGGCGTTCAGAAGAGCGTCAAGTCCGCTGTTCAGAACATGACGGGCTTTACCGTAACAAAGGTGAACGTCAATGTGGTCGGCGTTAGCTTTAAAGAGAACGCGGCGGAATGATCGATCGTTTGAGGTGACTTTATGAGTGAAAGACTGACACGCCCCGAGGTGCGCGAGGGGGCGTTTCTGGAGCTGTATCAGCTGGCGTTCGGAACGACGCTCGAGGAGATAGACGAGCTTAACGCCGACGCGTTCGATATGGCGAAGAACGAGCAGACGGACGAGCTGGTGAGGGGCGTTCTCGAGCACGAGGAGGAGATTTGCGGCATAATAGCGAAGTATTCTCAGAAGCGCGCTCTGTCGAGGATCGCCAAGGTGAACCTCACCATACTTAAAATAGCGGTCTATGAGATGAAGTATTGCGACAGAGTTCCCAACGCCGCCGCCATAAACGAGGCTGTAGAGCTTGCGAAGAAGTATTCGCAGAAGTCCGACAGCGGCTTTATAAACGGGATCTTGAATTCATATATGAGGGAACTGAATGGCTAAGGAAAATGGAAACGCTGCAAACGGTGTGCTTTCCGTTTCGGAGATCACGGACAAGATAAAGCTGACTCTTGAAGACGATCTCTCGCTGAGATGCGTCAAGGTGCGCGGCGAGATCTCGAATTTCACGCGCAAGCCGGGAAGGTTCGGCTCCGATTATCTGTATTTTACGCTTAAGGACGCTAAAACGCAGCTTTCGGCGGTGATGTTCGAGGGTGTGGGTTCCATACCGTTTGAGCCGAAAAACGGCGTGCAGGCTATCTGCGAGGGTATGATAACGGTATACCCGGCGTATGGAAAATATCAGCTGAAATGCTATTCCATGTCCGAGGACGGGGCAGGCTCCGCCGCGGAGAAGCTGAAAAAGCTCAAGGAGAAATTACAGGCTGAGGGACTGTTCGAGCAGCACCGTCCCCTGCCGCCGTTCCCTAAGAAGATCGCGGTCGTGACCTCGCCTACGGGCGCGGCATTGCAGGATATCATCAACATCATCTCGCGGCGGTATCCCATTTGCGAGCTGTACGTGATACCCGCGTTCGTGCAGGGCGAAAACGCGGTGCCGTCCATTATCGAGGGTATCAGAAAAGCGCAGGATATCGGCGCGGATATCCTTATTTTCGGACGCGGCGGCGGTTCCAAGGAGGATCTTGACTGTTTTAATTCCGAGCCGCTGGCAAGGGAGATATTCGCGAGCAAGGTGCCGACTATAAGCGCTGTGGGGCATCAGATAGATTTTACCATTGCCGATCTGACCGCCGATCTGCGCGCTCCAACACCTTCCGCGGCGGCGGAGCTGGCGGTGCCCGAGGTCTCTGCGGCGCTGGGGAATATCGAAGGGCTGAAAAACACGGCGGCGATCGCGCTGAAAAGATCGGCGAACGACGCTCAGTACAGGCTGACGCTGCTGGCGAAGGACATACAGCTGTATTCGCCGCTTGGCAGGATAGCCGAGTGGGAGAAGGAGCTGTCACAGGTGATGCCGAAGATCAGATCCGCTCTTGAACGCTCCATCGAGCGGAACGAACGTATGATCGCGGACAATTCCCGCATTTTGAACGCCATTATGGACAGGCGGCTCGAGAAGTGCGAGACCGATCTGCAAAGAGCGATGCAGTCGGTGTCCGACCTTAACCCGATGGGGGTATTGGCGAGAGGCTATTCCATCACGGAGAAGGGCGGTCACGTGGTCTCCGACTCAAGCTCGCTCAACCGCGGCGATACGGTGGACATAAAGCTGGGCAAGGGCGGCTTTACCGCTCACGTGATTGATATAAGGGAGAACTGAAGGAATGGAAATGAATTTTGAAGAAGAGATGAAGCGGCTGAGCGGTATGGTGGCGAAGATGCAGGGAGAGATACCTCTTGAAGAATCGCTTAAGCTGTATACGGAGGCTCTCGAGCTTTCAAAAAAGCTTACCGAGTATATAAATGAGGCAAAGCTTAAGATCACGGAGCTGAAAGCGTGATGAATGAAAACGCTGTAAAGGAAATTCTCGCGGACTACGCGGAGATGACCGAGGAAGCGCTTATGGCGTATCTTCCCGAGGTGAACTGCCTGCAAAAGAGCACAATGGACGCGGCGCGGTACAGTCTCACGGCGGGCGGGAAGAGAATTCGCCCCGCGCTTGTCATGGAGTTCTGCCGCGTGTGCGGAGGCAAGCCCGAATCGGCGCTCTCCATAGCTTGCGCTATCGAGATGATG
>CAYPWI010000293.1:0-3563 GCA_964414395.1 uncultured Ruminococcus sp. | reverse complement strand
TAACATACCGACGGCTCGGCAGCCAAAAAAAGAGAAAAAAGCCCCGTCCGCGCTCACGGACAAAGAGCCCCGTCCGCGCTCTCGGACAAAGAGTCCCGTCCGCGCTCAACGGACAAAGAGCCCCCCGCGCTCACGGACAAAAAGCGCCGTCCGCGCTCTCGGACTAAAAGCCCCGCGCTCAGCGGACAGATCGGTTTCAGTCTATTTTATACCCCACGCCCCAGACGGTCTTGATATACCTCGGCGACCGCGCGGGTTCCCCGAGCTTGCGGCGGAGCCTCGCTATGTGCGGCATAAGCGTGTCGGCGCTGTCGAGATACTGTTCTCCCCAGACCGCCTCGAAAAGCTCCTTGCCCGAGACGACGCGCCCGCGGTTGAGACAGAGATACCACAGAATATTGAACTCGGACGGCGTAAGGCGTATCTCCGCGCCGCCGAGAAGACATTTGTGCGTCAGAATGTTTATGCAAAGCTCGTCCACGGCGATCTTCGAGGGCTCGTCTTTGGTTTCCGGAACGCCTTCCGACAGCGGAGAGCCTTTATGTGCGCTTGTTGGTCTTTGCTCCTGTCCCTGTAACTGCTTTTTCCTTTGCAGCAGCGAGCGGATACGCGCCGCCTCGGACGCTCCGAACGGCTTAGTGATAACGTCGTCCGCTCCGAGCATGAGCGCCGCTATCCGTTCCGCCTCGGAATTCCCCGAAGAAAGCATTATCACGGGGAACGTGAATTTTCCGCGCAGCTTTTGCAGCGCGTCAAGGCTGCCGTCGACGACCGCCGCGTCCACGCGTTCGCTCTCGGCGAATGATACAGCCTGTTCCGTATCGGAAAATCGGCGCACGGAAAAGCCCTCGCGCGGGAGTATGTCCGCGGTGCCCGCGTCGGCGCTTATGAGAATGATCACGGTATCGTTCATGTTTGTTCTCCAAAATGTTATACTAAAACCGCGCGGGGCGGTGATGTTCTTTGGTGTGGTATATTTATTATAGCGGAATATCCGTTTTTTGTCAAGAGCGGGGACGTTTTTCCCGTTTTTCTTGAATGACAAGCCCGCCCGAGAACCGCCGTGTCGTCCCGCTCAAAATATATATGAACGCGCGGCGACCTTTTCCATACGCGATATGGAGAACGAAGGCTCGCCGCCGCAATTCATCGGCGCAAGATCCGTCAGGAGCCCGCCGCGGGGGCAGCGGAGCGAATGGAAAAAAGGCAGGCGGTTATGCCCGTCAGGAGCGGGACAGTACACCGATACCAATACTTGACCGTAAACAGACGATCTTTGCGGTCTGTTTTCGATCAATGATCGGTATGAGGAAAAAGGTCTTGAAAAATCACGTTGGATATGCTATAATAAAGAGTGACGTTAAACTTTGCAGTCACTTTGAGATGGGGGTAATGATATGAAAGTACCAAAACGCATCGCTTCGGGGATAATCAACGCGCTGAAAGGCGGCGTGGTGCCGCGCGTGGGGCTCGGTTATATCGCGGTAGGGCGTTCCAATGAGATAAACGCCCTGCTTCACGATGTTTCGATAGCCGAGGACGGCGGGTCGTTCTTCCGATTTGTCGTCGGGAAGTACGGCAGCGGCAAGAGCTTCCTTATCCAGACCATGCGCCAGCACGTGATGGACAGAGGCTTCGCCGCCGCGGACGCGGATCTCTCGCCCGAGCGCCGTCTCGCGGGCTCCAACGGGCAGGGGCTCGCGACGTATAGGGAGTTGGCGCGTTCTCTGTCGATCAAGGCGAGCCCGGACGGCGGCGCGCTGCCGATCGTTCTGGAGAAATGGATAGACAGCGTGCGGTATGGGCTGGTGAACGAGGGAATGTCCTTCGAGAACCCTTTCTTCAACGCCGCGGTGGAGAAGAAGATCTACGAGCGCATAAATTCCCTTAAGAATATGGTTCACGGCTTCGACTTCGCCAAGGTGATAATCGCTTATTATCACGGCGTGCGCGACGGGAACGACGTGCAGAAGACCAACGCCGTCCGCTGGCTGCGCGGCGAGTATTCCACCAAGACCGAGGCGAGAAACGATCTCGGCGTGAGCGTCATAATCTCGGACGCGGATTGGTACGACTATATCAAGCTTCTCGCGTCGTTCCTCGTCAGCGCGGGCTACAAGGGGCTGGTCATCATGATAGACGAGCTCGTCAACATCATGAAGATCTCCAATTCCGTCACCCGCCAGAACAACTACGAGAAGATGCTTATGATGTATAACGACGTTATGCAGGGAAAGGCTTCCAACCTCGGGATCATAATGGGCGGAACGCCGCAGTGTATCGAGGATACGCGGCGCGGGGTGTTCAGCTATGAGGCGCTGAGGAGCCGCCTGGAGCGCGGACGGTTCGCGACCGATGAGGTGCACGATATGTTGGCGCCGATAATCCGCCTCGATCCGCTTACCTACGAGGAGCTGACCGTTCTCACGGAGAAGCTCGCGGAGATACACGCGGGGCTGTACGATTATGAGGTCAGGATAACGCTCGAGGACAGGATATTCTTCGTCAAGGCGGAGTTCGAGCGCGTGGGCGCGTCCACGAACGTCACGCCGCGCGAGATGATACGCGACTTCATAGAGCTCCTCAACATGGCGTACCAGAACCCCGACAAGACCATTCCCCAACTCATGGGCGAGGAAGAGTTCAAGATGTCCGAGGGGGACGGCAGCGGCGGGGAAGATGACGGTTTCGCGGATTTCGATATCTGATTTTTTGTCAAGATTAAAGGCGCCGAGTTCGTTTGAAAACTCGGCGCCTATAGGTGATCTGTATATTATCCGATCATTTCCGCGATCCGCTCCTCGGTTTAGCCGTTCTCGCGCATTTTGGCGGTCAACTCGTTTTTGAGCTCGGCTCTGCCTTCTGCTATGCCACCTTGTCCGGCAAATCTAGCTCTGCTCTGCTGTAGCGGAGCACCTTTTCGCGGCGGCGGGCTTTTTCGCGCATTGACCCGCTGCCGGTCGTTTCACGCATATCAAAACATCTCAATCAAAATACTCCGCTATCTGCTCATCGGTAAGTCCTTTTTGACGCATTTTGACGATCAACTCGTTTTTGAGTTCGGCTCTGCCCTCGGCTATGCCACCTTGTCTGGCAAAGTTCAGCTCTGCTCTGCTGTCGCGGAGCACCTTTTCGCGGCGGCGGGCTTTTTCGCGCATTGACCCGCTGCCGGTCGTTTCACGCATATCAAAACACCTCAATCAAAGAACTTCGCTATTTGCTCTTCGGTAAACCCTTCTTGACGCATTTTGGCGATCACGCGGGCTTTTTCTTCATTTATGCCCTCTTGTCTGGCAAATCTTAGCTCTGCTATGCTGTCGCGGATAGTTTTTTCACGCAGACGCGCTCTGTCACGCATAAGCTCGTCGTCCGACATTCTGCTGATAACCGCGACTGCTTCCTTTATTTCGGGAACATTGGTTTTTTCCAGCATATTCAATTCCTCCTTCGTTTCGGCATTGATCAGCTGCATCCACAGCTTCCTTCGGTCTTTTTCGGGAACCTTGTTTTGTACCTTGCAAAGCTCCAGAAAAAATATCGCGCACTTGTCCGTCAGCAGCTCA
>CAYPWI010000292.1:0-3567 GCA_964414395.1 uncultured Ruminococcus sp. | reverse complement strand
GCGCGAAGTACGGCGGCTTGTACGAGTGGAACAAGGCGAAGAACATCTACTATGTACAGATCGACTTCGGCGGCGTGAAGATCTATCCGGGCGGGCAGAGCGCGTATAAAAAAGAAGTACAGTTCCGTATGAGCGCGAGCGGCTGGGATCCCGATAATGACCCGTCCTTCAAGGAACTCAAAGGCACCAACGGCTCGGAGCTTGTAAGGGCGGTCTCCGTGGGGCTGTACGAGAACGGAAAACTCGTCTTCGGCACGGAGCCCGACGGAAAGTCCGCGGGGCTTGTAAAGCCGTCCGAGGGCGGGAATTCGAGCAGTTTAAGCAGTTCGCGACCGCCGCAGTCTTCCTCAAGACCCGCGCAGTCCACACCCACATCGGGCGGCGGAACGAATGTCGGAAAGGACGGCTTGAAGGCGACGCTGAACAGGGCTCAGACCTCGGGCAGCGCTAATTCCATAGGGCTGTCGATCGAGATAAAGAACGACTCGGGCAGGGCGGTCGATCTTTCGGCGCTGGATATAGGGTATCTGTTCACGGCGGACGGGAAGAGTGACCTGAAATTCTGGTGCGACTACGCGTCGATCTCGGGGAGCGCTTATTCGGCGGTGACGGGCAGCGTTTTGGGAGAGTTTATACGACAGACGGGCAATAACTGCGACACTAAGTGCCGTATAAAGGCGGGCGGCGGTGTGCTGAACGCGGGAGATACGCTCTCCATTCAATGCAGGATAACCGCTGGCGACTGGTCAAGCTTCGATCTCAGCAATGACGCGGGAATACTGACGGTAAACGGTTGACGATCATTTTGAAAAAGCCGCGTTTCAAAAAACGGGGCGGGAAAACACGTTATAAATATATTGACTTTTTTCCTACCTTGTGGTATAATATAATTACCGAAAACCGCCGCGCTTCGGCGCTTGAATTTGTGACGGGATAAAGACAGAAAAGGGTGAGGCGCTTGGCGATACGGCATGAAGACCTTATAGGGACTTTTGAACAGAAAAAAGCTGCGGTAGCTCAGTTAAACCTTATGGACGATATATTCTTCTCCGTCGTTATGGAACATAACGACGCGGCAGAATATTTGCTGACACAGTTGCTCGGAAAGCCCGTTAAGATAATCGAGAACAAGACACAGTATTCCATAAGGAACATCGAAGATCATTCCGTAGTGCTTGACGCGCTGATCGAGGACGCGGAGCACAACATTTACGATGTTGAGGTCCAGATCGGAGACAAGGAAAACCATGAGCGCAGACTGCGCTACTACCGCACGGCGATCGATTGGTCGTTTCTCAAAAAGAGCACGGACTTCTCGAAGATGCCCGATGTGTATATGATCTTTATCTCGGATTTTGATCCGTTCGGTAAGAATAAAATACACTACGAGATCGGACAATATGTCAAAGAGACTATGCAGGAATACGACAGCGGCGTTCATATCCACTATTTCAACACGAGCGCCGACGAAAAAACGCCGCTTTCCGGACTTATGAAGTATATGGCGGACAGCGACGCGGATAACAGCAGCTTTGGTGCGCTTTCACAGCAGGTGAAATATCACAAGGTCCAAACCAAGGGGGTGGATTATATGAGCAGTGCTTTTAAGAATGCTATGAATGAATACGGAAAAGAATGTCTGGAAAAGGGCAAGACCGAGGGCAAGCTTGAGGGCAAACTCGAGGGTAAGCTCGAGGGCAAAATCGAGGGCAAAATCGAAGCGGTAAAAAATATGCTTAAGAAGAATATGTCTTTTGAGACTGCCCTTGACCTTGCGGGCATCGATCAAAAGACCTATGAGGAATTTGCCGCGGCGGAACATTGATCCGCTTTCGGAATTAGATAACGTTAAGCGCCGCGCGAATTCACTCGAGCGGCGCTGTATCTTAAGTTTCGGTGCATTGTCACAGCAGGTGAAATATCACAAGGTCCAAACCAAGGGGGTGGATTATATGAGCAGTGCTTTTAAGAATGCCATGAATGAATACGGAAAAGAATGTCTGGAAAAGGGCAAGACTGAGGGCAAGCTTGAGGGTAGAGCCGAGGGTATGGCTGAGGGCGAAAAAAAGGGCAAGATCGAAGCGGTAAAAAATATGCTTAAGAAGAATATGTCCTTTGAGACCGCTCTTGACCTTGCGGGTATCGATCGAAAGACCTATGAGGAATTTGCCGCGGCGGAGAGATGATCCGAGCTTATGGCAGTAAATCATTCGGTAAACTTTTATAGACTTAAATCGACAGCCGTGCGGGCTGCCGATTTATTTTTATGATCTCTTGCCGGCGGGCTTTACATTATCCGACGGTTCGATCGGCTTCCCGATCGGTTTTTCCCCGTTTTGTTCTTCAAAAGATTTTATACTGTTGCGAATAAGAACAAGAATATGGCTGTTTATGGAACGTCCCTCGTAATCGGAAACATAAGACAGTTTTTTCAGCATCTCTTCTTCAATGCGTATAGAAACACTTTTTATTGACATAAAAAACTCCCTAAAAAATATATTATATGTTTATTTTATAAAAAATATATGGTATAATAGTAAATATAGATATGCAGTATATCTATAAAAGTAGGAGGTAAGAAAAATGAAAGTAGCAGTAATAGGTTCAAGGGGGCTTGTGGTGAACGATCTGGGGAAATATCTTCCCAAGGGCACTACGGAGATCATTTCGGGCGGAGCAAAGGGGGTGGATACCTGTGCCCGGGAATACGCGTTATCTCACGTGCTAAAGCTTACGGAGTTCCTTCCGGAGTATGACAAGTTCGGAAGAAACGCGCCGCTCAAACGCAACATCACCATTATAGAGAACACGGATATCGTGCTCGCGTTCTGGGACGGCAAGTCCCGAGGAACGGGATTCGTTATAAACAAATGCAAGGATATGAATGTCAAGGTCAAGGTAATTACGGTTGACGGATAACGAACAGCGCCGCGCGAATACCCTCGCGCGGCGCTGTAACTATTCTTCCGTGTGGATAACCTCGACGGGGCAGGAATTTGCCGCCTCTTTTACGGCTTCCTCGTTGCCGTCGGGTGCGGCGATGACCTCCGACAAACCGTCGTCCGCGATGCGGAACACGTCGGGGCAAACGTCGGCGCAGACTCCGCAGCCGATACAGCCGTCACGGTCGATCTCTACTTTCATTATAAAAGACCTCCTTTTCAGATGTGAGTCAAAAGCGATGTTTCACGCATATCTATTGTCTCACGGGAAAAGGAGGTTTATTCGTTATCTGATAAAGTTTGTTTTGATCTTCGCTTCCGGCTCGGGCATCGCGATACCCGCTTTCTTGCCCGCTTCGATACATTTCAGCAGCCACGCCATGTTCTTTCCGAGAATACGCATGGTTTGTATTCCTTCTTCGTCTTGAAGAACGTCCTCGGGCTTAGAGCCGTGTATCTGGTTCCAATAGTTGGAGGACACTATCGGCATACAGTTTATGGTGAAGTACTTATTCAGCTGGTCGAACGTCGCCGACGCTCCGCCTCTGCGGCAGCTGGCTATAGCCGCGGCGGGCTTTCCTCTGAGAGCCGCTCCGCCCGAGTAGAACGCTCTGTCCATAAACGA
>CAYPWI010000291.1:0-3582 GCA_964414395.1 uncultured Ruminococcus sp. | reverse complement strand
CCAAGGGTTAATTACAAACCGACGGCTCGGCAGCCAAAAAAAGAGAAAAAGAGCCCCGTCCGCGCTCAACGGACAAAAAGCGCTGTCCGCGCTCTCGGAGATGAAGCCCGTCCGCCGTCGGCAGACAAAAAGAGGGCTGTTTTTTTACAGCCCCCGATTTATCTATGCGATCGAGATCACTGCTTGACCTCGAAGGTGTTGGGCGTTTCGTTATAATGCGGTTTGCGGAAGCTCTGCACCAATTCCACGCCGTCAACATACCAATCCATGCCGTAGATCTCGGTATATGTCATCTCTTCGCCCTTGAGATACTTTACAACACCGTTGTTCTGGATAAGCTCGCCGCTGAAAATATAGGCGGTGCCCTTCGCGAGCTTGGGGAGGATCGCGTCGATGATCTTCTGGGTGTTCTCCTGCTCCTCGCAGGCTTTAAGCGCGTTTGAAACGTTGACGATACCGTTCGCCATGCTGCCGACATAGTTCTCGGGCTGCCATTGGTCGAGCTGCATCTGCTTGAACTTCGCGAGGAAAAAGCTGTCGCGCTTGCAGTAGTAATACATCAGCATATTGGAATAGTCGGAGTAGTTGCCCGAGTGATCGTGGTTGCTGATGAACTTTACGCCGCGCCTCTGGCAGTAGTCCGCGGAATGTGACGATGTGGTGTAGGTGATTATCACGTCCGAGCCTCTGTTGATAAGCTCGTTTATCGCTTCTTCTATCTCGTCGTCCGCGTGAGCCTCCGCGACATATGTAGTCACATTGTTGAATACCAGCTTAGTCCCGAGAGCTATCGCGTTCGCTACCGCGGTGTCATAGACCAGATCGGAATCGACCACTACGCCGATCTTGCGCACATTGGTGTTGTGCGCCGCCACGAGACCCGCCACATACGCCCCCTGGAACGGATGCTCCGTGTAGGCTATGCTGTTGGCGCTGCCGCTCGTGGAGCCGTAAATAATGAAGTTGAGGTTCAGGTATTTCTTCGCTATCAGATTAGCGATGTTCGTGAAGTTGGAGCTGCATGAAACGATATCGGTGCAGCCCGCGTCGGCAAGCGTCGTCACCGCGGTCTCGAAATCGCTTATCTCTACGTTCTCGATATAACAGGTGTCCATGCTGCTTCGGTTGGAAGCCATAACGCGCTGATCGTTCATTTCCGATGTGAAGCTGAACTCGTCAGCCTTTCCGCTGAAAATAAATCCCACCTTGTGAAGATCCTCGGGCTCGACGTTTTCGCTCGTGTCGCTCGACGACATCTCTTCCGAAGGATCTCCGCCGTTGTTGCAGCCCGTGAAGCACATCAGCAGGCACATTGTCAGAATAAGCGCTATTCGTTTGATCCATTTTGAATTCATTAAATAACCCTCCGTTATTTTGATTATTTCTTATACTAAAAGTATCAAAAATTTTCTCAAACAGATACCCTGAAAACATTATAACATATTTCATAAAAAAAAGCATTACTTTTTTAAAATATTTCTTTAAAAATTATGTTTCTTTTTTTCGGCAAATATGTTATAATAATAGAAGAACTGTTTTGTGCGGTCAAATTATATTCATAAAGTAAAAAACGGCGGAAATTATTCTGCTTGTATAGAAAGGGCGCTCTTTATTTATGGCATTTGGTAAATTTTTCCGCAGGGCGGCTGCGGCAATTCTTGGAATTTGTGTTTTGATGACGTGCGGTTGTTCGGTGAAGTTCAATACCGTACCGCAGGAGGGCGATATAGTCGCCAAACCGAGGTCTAACGGCTCCGAAGATCTGGAGGTCACTTACGGGGAGTTTCAGCAGCAGTATCAGTATTTCCTTATGCAGTACGGCATCGAGGACGACACCGTTTCCGATTACGCCGATGCGTGTACCGAACAGCGCGAGCTCATCATCAACAGCCTTATCCTCAACAAGATATATCTGAAAAAGGCGAAGGAGATGAATATCCCCGAGCTTACCGAGGAAGAACGCGCCGATGTGCGGGAAACTCTTGAAAGTCAGTTCGAGCAGCAGGCGGTCTATCTCGGAAAGAAGGCTCTGGGTATCAGCACCGACACTTCCTCCGACGATACCTCGGGCAGCTCCGACACCTCGGACGCGAATTCCGGTCATTCCGACGAGGAGATATTGGCGGTCGGGAACGAGGAGCTTGACAAGTCGCTTGAGAAATGCGGCATATCCCGCGATACCCTCGTACAGTGGGGCGAGGAATACATCACGCTTACCAAGGTGATAGACGAGTTGGTAAAGGACATCACCCGCGAGGACGCGGAAAAGCGGGCGGCTGAGGAGATAGCCGAGCTGGAGGAGCTTTATAATTCCGAAAACAAGGACTATTATTTCCAGAACGAATATGACAAATACTGGGTGCCCGAGGGCTCGCGCAGGATAAAGCACGTGCTTCTGGGCTTCGACGAGGAGACCAGGACGCGCATACAGGCGTTCCGCAAGGACGGCAAAGACGACGAGGCGGACGCGCTCCGCGAGGAAAAAGCGGCTGAGTTCGCCGAGAAGGTAGAGCAAGTGGAAAAGCTGCTGGACGACAATGTGGACTTCAACACCATTTTACTGAACTACAGCGCCGACGCGGCGGGCTCGTCGATGTATCCCGACGGATATCTCGTAGTTCCCGATGATACGCGCTATGTCGATGAGTTCACCAAGGCGGCGTTCGAGATCGAAAAGCCGGGCGAGCGCACGGTATGCACATCCGATCACGGCGTTCATATAATGATATACGCTTCCGACGCGAAGCCCGATGAAGAGGCGGTTAAGGAGTTCACCAACAACGTTCTTTCCGGAATGTATCAGGAGGAAGCCGAAAAAAGGACGGACGAATGGCAGAAGGAATATGACTACGAGATCGATCGTGAAAAATTGAGGCTTGAAACGCAGACATCATCTTCTTCATCGTAAGAGCGTTTGGTTATTTTAGAGAGCGGAGTTTATCAATGAATACACCAATTTGTAATTTTTTGGAAAAATACACCAACGAAAACAAGCTGAGACTGCATATGCCCGGTCACAACGGCGAATTCCCGCATGACATAACCGAGATATACGGCGCGGACAGCCTGTATGAGTCGGATGTTTCGGGCGGCATCATCGGAACGTCCGAGAGCCTTGCCGCCAGCATATACGGCGCGAAGAAGACCTGCTATTCCTGCGGCGGAAGCACGCTCGCCATTCAGGCGGGACTTGCCGTGCTGAAAAGCCAAGGGGTCAACACCATAGCCGCCTCGCGCTATTCGCACAGGGCGCTGGTGATGGCGGCGGCGATGCTGCATATGAACATCAAGTGGCTGTACCCCGCGGAGTATATGTCCGCGGACGTTACTTATGATTTCAACGCCATTCACGGAGCGGACGCGCTTTTCGTCACCAATATAGACTATTTTGGCGGGACGTGGAAGTTCGTGAACCCCAAGATACCTACCCTTATCGACAACGCGCACGGCGCTTATCTGAAATTTGTGGACAAGCGCAAGTTCTGCACGACCTATCTTCACCCGATGGAGCTGGGATTTCCGCTTATGCGCGCGGAATCGGCGCACAAGACGCTTCCCGTGCTGACGGGCGGAGCGTATCTG
>CAYPWI010000290.1:0-3587 GCA_964414395.1 uncultured Ruminococcus sp. | reverse complement strand
CATGGCTGTTCTTTAACGCCATACCCAGCGGAGCGAAGATGACGTTCGCGAACAAAGAGCCGTAGAACGTCGTGATAAGCGCCGTCGCCATACCTGATGTAAGGGACGTCGGGTCGGACAAGTCCAAAGACGACAGCATATTGATAAGTCCGACGAGCGTTCCCAACATTCCGAACGCGGGGAATATCGTTACGCCCTTTTCAAAGAATGCTCGTCCTTGCTCGTGACGCTCGCACATAAACATTATCGTATCGTCCAGCATACCGCGCACCTTTTCGGGGTCGTTCGCGTCTACGATCATCATCAGCGCGGACTTCATAAACGGGTCGGCGCACTGGTTCGCGCTCTCTTCAAGCGCCAGCAGACCTCTTGTACGCGCCACCTGCGCATAATCGACGATCTCGGAGATGTACTTCGTGGGGTCATACTTCTTGGGCATAAGCGCTATCTTGAAACGCTTGCCCAGCGTCTTGTGATACGACATCGGGAACGAACCGATAAGACAGCCTATAGTACCGCCAACGGTGATAAGGAAAGACTGCAGATCGAGGAAGTTAAACATACTGTCCATACTTACGCTCATCGTGTCCATATCAAATATGATACCGAATACAACAAGTCCGAGCGACAGCACCCAACCTATAATAAGCGATAAATTCAAAATAGATCCCTCACTTTGTGAAAATCACGAAATATTTTTCGGGGACGCCCCGTGGAGCTTTATGTCAAAGGCTCGTTTTTTCTGTGAGCGCGCAGCCGCGCCTGTCTTTGAAGCCTGGTATTTTCATAGATCTTGTTTTGCAGCTCGTCCATGCTTTCGCGGACGATGTAGCTATGCCCGTTCTCGAGGACTATAACCGTATCGGGTGTTTCGGTCACCGTCTCAATAAGCTCCTCGTTGAGCATAAATTTCTTGCCGTCAAGCTTTGTAAGAAAAATCATAACTTTTCCTCTTCCCCGGCTCTATGCCGCGGCGGAAGAAGCCACCGCGGCACTGCCGTCAAATTCTAAGGGGAATTATCTCTTGAGCGAGAGCAGCTCCTCAAGCATGGTATCGGATACCGTGATGACACGGCTGTTCGCCTGATAGCCTCTCTGTGTGGTGATCATGTTGGTGAACTCGTCCGCGAGGTCTACGTTGGACATCTCCAAAGCGCCCGAGAGCACTACGCCCGCGCCGTCCTGACCGGGTATGCAGAGCTTGGGTTCGCCCGAAGCCACCGTCGCCTGGAAGTTTGTGCCGCCGACCTTCGCGAGACCGTTGGGGTTATCGAAGTTCGCGAGGTCTACACGACCGATCTCGATATCGCCGTGAACGGGGTGCTTACCGATGATGCGGCCGTCCTGCTGAACGATAACGTCGGTGAAGTTCATCTTGGACTGCGCCTCGCCGAGACGACCGTCTGTCAGCGAGAAGGTCGAAAGGCTCTTGGCAACGCCCGTGAAGAAGGAGTCCGCGCCGTCCGTAGGTCTTATCGATGGGTGACCGGAGAAGAAAGCCTCTCTGGTGCCGGGGTTCCATATGTCATTGTCACCGGTCTTGGAAACGGGAAGATCCGGGGGCGTCGGAGCGTCGACCGTACCGGTGGTCCCGTCAGCCTTCGTATAGGTGAGAGCGGTGGTGTTCGTGAGCAGCGCGTCGGCGATCTCCAGACCGTTCTCATCTCTCCACACAACATCAGTACCGTCGTCAGTCCTTGTATAACCGTTTACAAAAGTCAGGACAGTAACTGTATCACCCGCGGCGTTCGTGTAGGACTGCTCGGTAACACCGTAATCAAGACCGCTTATGTTGTTAAATCTTACGACCTTCTTATCATCGCCGTTTGCCGCCGCCTTGATAGCCTCGTTGACCTCGGCAACGGTGGAATTCGCGCATACCGTAACGGTGAGTGTGTTGTCGTCCCAAACAGCCTTGGTCTTGTCATAACCCGAAACATACGCGAATGTTACCTCGTAGTCGTTCGCGTAAGCGCCCTTTACCGTAGCGGAAATGTCGAGCGCGCCTGTGATATCGCCCTCTTTAACGCCCTTGAGCGTCATAGGACCTGCGGCGGCAGGTGTCGTAGTACCTGTAACGCCCTGATCTGTACCGCCGGTGTTTATCGCCCACTGATCGATGATCAGAGCCTTATCCGCGCCGTCCGGGAACAGGAAGCCTGTGATCGACAGATTAGACGCGTCGGGGTGATCCTTGATGTATGTTTTCAGCGCGTCGGAAATATCGCTGAAGGTATTGCTCTCGTTAATGCCAAGCGTCCAAACGCCGTCCGCGTAAGATACGCTTACCGCGGACTTGTCAGCCGTATGGTTGATGACGATCTGGTCGTCGCTGGGCACATCGTCTACCGCAAAGCTCATATAAGCGTGGCTTCTGGCGGTAGCGCCGGTCTTGTTGAACGAGTATTTAAACTCGCAGCTGGATTTATCGGTTTTAAATCTCAGATCTTCAACAGCGTTTGCCGCCAGCTTGGAATTCGGGTCGTCGGGGATAGTCTCAAACTCGAAATTCAGCTCCACATCATCGGGAAGATTTACGCCGCCCGCCTGCAAAGCCTGCGAGATGGCTCTCTCAAATTCTTCCTCCGACTCATACTGCTGATCGCGGTTGAAGTATATAGACAAAATATTGTTCGAGAACGACGCGAACGGGTAATTGCTGTCAACGAAGCCAACGGAGATGTTGGTGTACTCCGAGGGAGCGGAAACGGACAATGTAACATTAGTGCCGTTTATTCTCTTGGTAGCCGAAGAAGCGTGATTGTCGGTATCGGGGATAACGCATCTGATGATCTCGCTTCCCGCTTCCTGACCGTCGCTGTTGCCCGAGATGCCGAGAACGTGATAACCGTCGGCGTTTACGAGGTAGCCCGCGTTATCGATATTGAACGCGCCCGCTCTGGTGTAGAAGATGTTGCCCGAGCCGTCCATAACCTGGAAGAAGCCGTTGCCGTTGATCGCCATATCGTAGATGTTATCCGACTGGGTGTAGCCCGACTGGCTCATGTTGGCGGAGGTGGTGTTCATCTGAACGCCGTAGCCGACCTGTCTCGGGTTTACGCCGCCGAGGGTAGCCGTAGCTCCCGAGGGGCTTCTCTTGGTCTGGTAGTAAACGTCCTTGAACGTTACTACATCAGCCTTGTTACCGATGGTGTTGACGTTCGCGATGTTGTTACCGATAACGTCCATTCTCTGCTGGTGGGTCTTAAGTCCGGAAACGCCGGAATAAAGTGATTTTACCATTTTATTGACCTCCAAAATTTGATCGTTCCGACTGTCTGAAAGCCTCATTCACAGGCTTTCGGTGAACTCCCGAAGGTCCATTCACATTATAACAGTGGAATCTATGTTTGTGAAGATGTTGCCCTGCAATTCCTCACGGGAAATAGTGGTTATTACCTTGTTGTTTTTCACGCTCACTACAAAAGCGTTTGTGTCCACAAGCACCAAAGTCTCATTGCTGCCCTTGTCGGCGGCGATCTCCACGCCTTTATTGAGCCTTTCGAGCATATCTCCCTCGGTGAGGTCGATGCTGCGCTCGTTTATGCGCTGTATAGCGTGCTTGCTGAATTCCACACCCTGCTTAT
>CAYPWI010000289.1:0-3597 GCA_964414395.1 uncultured Ruminococcus sp. | reverse complement strand
GGGGACTTGCTCCGCCTGCGCCGATACGACCTCATAGCCGCGCTTGGTAAGCTCCGCCGCGACGTTTTCCACCTCGTTCGGGTCGGTGGAGATCTCCACTACCCCGTCCTCAAAGCTGAAATCGTCCGCGCCGCTCTCGAGAATGTCCTCCATCGCCTTGTCCTCGTCGATGTCGCCGTCCTCGTTGTTAAGTACGATAATGCCCTTCAAAGAGAACATAAAGCTCACGCAGCCTGTCGTTCCCATATTCCCGCCGAACTTGTCGAAATAGTGGCGTATCTCGCCCGCCGTGCGGTTTCTGTTATCGGTGAGGCAGTCTACGATGACCGCCACTCCGCCGGGACCGTAACCCTCGTAAACGCAGTTCTCGTAGTCGTTCTTCTCAGCGCCGCCCGCCGCTTTTTTCAGCAGACGGTCGATGTTGTCGTTCGGAATATTGTTGGATTTCGCCTTCTGAACAAGCGCCGCCAGACGCGAGTTGTTAGCGGGATCGGCAGAGCCCGTCTCCTTGATGCAGACGAGTATCTCACGGCTGATCTTGGTGAAGACCTTCGCCCTCGCTCCGTCCTTCTCACCCTTCTTGCGCTTGATAGTGCTCCATTTTGAATGTCCCGACATTTCAATTCTCCTTTACTGTTTGTAATATTTAATGTATTATTGACTGTTTGTCATTGCACGGCAGAGCCTCGCAGATAGCCTCGAAAAGCTCATTTATACGCTCCTCCTGCCCCGTGAGGCTGAGGTAGCCGAACAGCGTTTCCAAAGCCGTCGCGCGGCGATATTCCGACGGCTTGGCGCTTTTGGGAACGGATATCCCTCCCGCGTTGCGCCCGCGTCTTAAAATATCCGCCTCACGCTCGGTAAGCATTGGTTCAATAACGGATACAGCCTCGCACTGATAGCTCGCTCTTACCCGCTCCACCGCAAGCTCGTGCAGCTTCCCGGCGTTGGTCTGATGCTCCAGAACCACGCGCCGCCGCACCATAACTTCATATACGCTGTCGCCGTAAAACGCGAGAACATTGGGGCTGTATGCCGCCGCTTCCTTTTCGGTAAGGTAACTCATACCGCGTCACCCCAGAATGTAATAAACATAGCTGTATTCCTCGCTGTGCAGATCGAACATATAGGTCTCCTTGCTGACCTCGCCTATTCCCGTATCGTCCTCGCCGTCCGATTCTCTTTCGAGCTTGCCGAGAAGATCGTTCATCGGGCGGTAGTAGCCCTCCGTCCAGTCGGAACGGGGCGAGATGTAGAAGTCCAGCACCTTGAAGCCCTCTTCCTTTGCCGAGATCAGAACCCTGTCAAGCGGCATCGGACGACCGAAGCGGTGTTCCACGAAGCCCTTGGTATCGGGCGACGGGTCGATGAGCCAGCAAAGAGTGCGGTAGACCGCCGTCTTGCCCTTTTTGAGACCGTTTCTGAGCTGCTCGAAGCGCCTTGAAACACCGTCCGGCTCGGCGCTGCCGTTGAACCAGATGAAGTCCCAGCCGCCCTCATTGGACGCTATCTCATAAGCGCCCACGACGCGGGTCTTCATACCAAGCTCTTCCGCTTTTGCCGCGCGGTAGTCCTCGTAGAACGTCGCCAGCACATCCGCGCCCGTCTTCTCCGCGATATGCGAGGGCGTGAACAGATCGTCTCCGAAGAACAGCGCGTTCTCTGCGTTTACCTTTCCGCACAGCTCCATGACCTTTCTGGCGGTGTCCTCGCTGCCCGCCGTGGAACGTTCCATTTGTTTTAACAGATCGTTATAAAAGCTCATATGATCACTTCCTGTCATGATATATCTATGATCCGAATTTGCCCTGCGCATATCGGCAAACAGTATATCATCTTACGTAGTTGAATTCAAAATCATATATAGCAACAATGTCGTCCTCTTGTATCCCCTGCCGCTCCAGCTCATCGATTATACCGCTCGAGCGCAGAACGCGCTGGAAATACTGAAGGCTCTCGTAGTCCTCCATATTGACGGTGGAGAGTATCGGCGCGAGCCATTCCGCGTCGACGATATAAACGCCGTCCTCCGCTTTCTCGACGGTGAAGGAGTGCTTCTCCTCTTCCATTTTCGCCAGCTCCTCAAACGAGAGCGGGACCGCCTCATAGCGCTTGACGGGCGGCAAGGTATCGAGCTTCGCCATTACCGCGTCAATAAGCGAGTCTGTGCCCTGCGTCGTGGCGGCGGAGATCTTATAGAGCGTAAGCCCCTTGTCCGCTATGAACTTCTCGAACGCGGCTATCTGATCTTCGGAAGCGAGATCGCATTTGTTCGCGGCGACGATCTGCGGACGCTCGGCAAGCTCGGCGGAGAAGTTCGCCAATTCCGCGTTGATCTTCTCGAAGTCCTCCGCGGGGTCGCGTCCCTCTATCCCCGAAACGTCGACCACATGGACGATAAGGCGGCAGCGCTCTACGTGACGCAAAAACGCGTGACCCAAGCCCACGCCCTCGGAAGCCCCCTCAATAAGCCCGGGGATATCCGCCATGACGAAGGATTTTTCACCTTTTTTCACCACACCGAGAACAGGTGTTAAAGTAGTGAAGTGATAGTTCGCGATCTTGGGCTTCGCGGCGCTGACAACGCTTATCAAAGTGGATTTCCCGACATTCGGGAAACCGACCAGCCCCACGTCCGCCAGCAGCTTCAATTCCAGCGTCACATCGAACTTCTCCCCGGGGAACCCCGGCTTCGCGAACCGCGGTATCTGCCGCGTCGGGGTCGCGAAATTCATATTCCCCTTGCCGCCCTTGCCGCCCCTCGCGACGACTACCGGCTCATCTTCGGAGATATCCGCGAGTATGCGCCCGGTGTGAGAATCCTTGACGATCGTGCCTCTGGGAACGCGTATCACGGTAGGCTCCATCGACTTCCCCGAACAGCGCTTAGCGCCGCCCGGCTCTCCGTCGGGAGCGATATACTTCTTCTTATAGCGGAAGTCAATCAGCGTAGACAGGCTGTCGTCCGCCAGAAACACGATATCGGAGCCCTTGCCGCCGTCGCCGCCGTCGGGTCCGCCCGCGTTGATATACTTTTCTCGGTGGAACGACACCGCGCCGTTGCCGCCGCTGCCCGCTTTTATGGTAATATCGACCTTATCGACAAACATATCTTCACCCCTTTCGGTATATATCTTGTATTATACCCGCAAAACAAGCAAATAAGCCGGAGTTTGAATTCCGGCTTATCGACCTTTTGATAACATAACTCCTCAAAGGCTATGAACGGCTTGACCTGTCGGCTGACCGTCCGCGGTACCCAAGACCGCTCCTTTGGGATAAAAGGCAGAACCGCCTTTAACGCCGATCACTCCGCGTCAGCGTATACGGAGACCTGCTTTCTGTCGCGGCCTACACGCTCAAACTTAACAGTGCCGTCAACCATAGCGAACAGAGTGTCGTCAGAGCCGCGGCCTACGTTGTTTCCGGGATGAATGTGAGTTCCGCGCTGTCTTACGAGAATATTGCCCGCGAGCACGAACTGACCGTCCGCGCGCTTAACGCCAAGTCTCTTGGACTCGGAATCGCGTCCGTTCTTGGTGGAACCCATTCCCTTTTTATGAGCGAAATACTGCAAACTGATCTTGATCATCGTTT
>CAYPWI010000288.1:0-3599 GCA_964414395.1 uncultured Ruminococcus sp. | reverse complement strand
CGGCGCTGCTTTTGAGCGAGGACGGTCTCTCGGTCGTTCGCAGCGCGGAGCGGCGTTCGATAAGATCAACCTTTACAGTTGAAGTACCTCGGGCATCGGTGCACCGATGTTTAAGGCACTTTTAGCTGTCAAGGTGGTTCCGGCGGAACGCCGCTCCGCGGCTGGTGAATTTTAGCCGGGGCTCCGCCCCGGACCCCGGTTCGCGCTTCGCGCGGCAGGGGCTTCGCCCCTGCACCCCACCAAAGGGGCAAAGCCCCTTTGGAAACCCTGCCTGCGTTCCTGCGCTAAATCATAATTTACCCTATCAATGAAAAAACTTCTCGAAGAACTCCACCACTGCGAATTTTACCGTGACCTGCTGCGGCTTGCCGAACGAGTCAAGAACTTCCTCCGCGTTTTCGGGGAGCTTCTCCGAAACGGCGGGCAGACACAGCTGCGGGAAAATGACGCACCACCAATTATGCCCCTCTCCGCTGCCAAGGGTTATTCGCAAAGCGGTATATTCTCCGGCGGGCAGAATAAGCCTGTCATATTCCCGTGTGGTGAAATACATCGTGACAAGCTCGGCGGTCGCGCCGTATTCAAAGCCGCGTTCGCGGAGGTATTCGTTGCAGCGGCGCTCTATCTCGGGGAGCATTGCCGCCGCTTGTTCCTCGGCGAGGGCGAGATCGTCACATTCGGTGAATTTCTCCCCGAATTCGCGGAGCAGCATATCGCGTATCTCCAGCTTCACCGCCTGATCTTCCTCGCTGTCGGAGTTTGCGGGGATATGCAGGCGCAGTACCTCGCTCCGCACGTCCTCACATTCCCGAGCGAACACGGAAAGCGCGCCAAAAGCGGTGAAGCCGATTATTCCTATAGTCAACAAAATGATGAGCATAATTCTTTTCATATGTAACTCTCCTATTCCTTGTTTCTTATTTCTGAACGGACGGCTCTTAGATGTAAATTCTTTACATTGATTATTGGCGGTTTTGCTAGTTTTAAACAAAAAAATCATCAAAAGGTAAAAAAATACTTGCAAAATCTATAATAATATTGTATAATATAATAAATAATGCTATTATAAAATAAGTGTTGAAAGGACGTTTTTCTATGCCTCTTGAAGAAATTACACGGGAACTTACTTTTCCGTTGAAGAAGATGCTGGACGAGTTCAAGCTCGAGGTGCTGTATATGCCCGAAAACGGCGAGAATATCCTCATTTCCAGCAACGATACAAACCGCCCCGGGCTGCAGTTCGCGGGGTTCTATGAGTATTTTGACAACAAGCGTATCCAGGTCATGGGTATGATGGAACGCGCTTACCTTGAGGGCATTGATCTCGAGACCCGCAAGAAGCGCATCGCCGATCTGCTGTCATATCGGTTCCCCGCGCTTATTCTGACCCGCGGGCAGGAGGTATTCCCCGAGATGCTGGAAATGGCTCCGAATTACGAGATCCCCATTCTCAGGACGGACGAGAGTACGAGTGTGTTCATCGCGAAGCTGCTGGCGTTCCTGAATTTGCAGCTCGCGCCGAGGATCACGCGTCATGGCGTTCTTATCGAGATATACGGCGAGGGCGTTATGATCATGGGTGAGAGCGGCGTAGGTAAGAGCGAAACCGCCGTGGAGCTCGTCAAGCGCGGTCACAGGCTGATAGCCGATGACGCGGTGGAGATCCGCAAGGCTTCGAATATCACGCTGGTGGGTTCTTCCCCCGACAATATCCGTCACTTTTTGGAGCTGCGCGGCATCGGTATCGTGAACGCGCGTCAGCTGTTCGGTATCGGCGCTGTCAAGATGTCCGAGAAGATCGATATGGTCGTTGAAATGGAACAGTGGAATCCCGAAAAGACCTACGACAGAATGGGCGTTGACACGCATTATATGACCATTCTGGGCGTTAAGGTCCCGCTGCTGAATATCCCCGTAAAGCCGGGACGCAACCTCGCGGTAATTCTCGAGGTGGCGGCGATGAACAACCGTCAGAAGAAAATGGGCTACAACGCGGCGAAGGATCTGCTCCGTCAGCTTGGTATGGATTCGGACGATGAGGAGATCTTGTCCGATCTTAATCTGTAAATCGGGTATGCGGCGTTTTGTAAAAAAAGAACAACATATCGGTGACTAACGCAATTCGCAAAAGCGGCTTATGCGGCGTGGCGGGAGGAGCAAAGCGAAGCCCGACGCGCCGCGCAAGCTGGCTAGCAAATTGCTATTTAAATAAGGAGAATATATAATGTATAATATAGGTATTGATCTGGGCGGCACTAATATTAAGGTGGGTCTGGTCGACGAAAATTATAATATCATAGCGAAGGCGACGGCGAAGACCGATCTTCCGCGCCCCGCGGAGGAGATCTGCGCGGCTATCGTGGACACGGTCTGGAAGACGCTGGGAGAAGCTAAGGTAACGATCGGCGAGGTCAATTCTATCGGGATAGGAACGCCCGGTGTTGCCAACAGAAACAGCGGCATAGTGCTGTATTCCTGCAATCTGGGGTTTGAGAATACGGATCTTAGAAAGCTTATCAAGGCGCGGCTCGACAAGCCGATCTTCGTGGAGAACGACGCTAACGCGGCGGCGTTCGGCGAGGTCTTGGCGGGCGCGGGCAAAGGCTGCAAGGACGTTGTTGTCGTAACGCTCGGAACGGGCGTGGGCGGCGGCATCATCATTGACGGAAAGATCTACACGGGCTTCAATTTCTGCGGCGCGGAGCTGGGTCACACGGTCATCGAGTATAACGGACGGCAGTGCTCCTGCGGAAGAAAGGGCTGTTTCGAGGCGTATTCCTCGGCGACGGCGCTTATCAATATGACGAAAGAGTGCATGGAAGAGCACAAGGACAGCAAGATGTGGGAGCTGGCGGGCGGTTCGCTCGACAACGTTGACGGTAAGACCGCGTTTGACGGTATGCGCGCGGGTGACGAGGCGGCGAAGGCGCTCGTTGATATGTACATCGATTACTTAGGGTGCGGACTGACGAATATCGTCAACACGTTCCAGCCCGAAGTGCTGCTTATCGGCGGCGGTATCTGCAAAGAGGGCGAGAACCTTACAAAGCCGCTCGAGGAGTACATCAAACGTGAGCAGTACTGCATAGACCCCAACCGTTCCACAAGGCTCGATATCTGCAAATTGGGCAACGACGCGGGAATAATCGGCGCGGCGTTCTTATATAGTATATAAGAAGGGAATTTCAATGAGCACGCGGGAAATGACTCGGTTTATCACGGGGCTTCGCTCCGCGGGTTGGGACGAAAAAGCTATCAACGATCTTATTGTTTTTATAGGAACGGGTGAGGAGAAATATAAGCCCAATCTGAAAAATTTCGGCGATACCGATGAGAATAAGTAATGAATAAATGAATGGCAGCCGGTCGGCAAGATACGGCTGCTATTTATACTATGCAGTCCATTTTAAATAAGGGGGAAACGCTTTGGGAAAATTCGATTTTTCGGCGGTCGAGAATATCGGCAGGAAATACGGGTGCGCCTGTGAGCGCGATTTTGTGCTCGCGCCGCTTACCACTATGGAGATAGGCGGCAAGTGCGGCTTGTTTATCGAGCCGAATTCCGAGGAGTGCCTGCGCGAGGTGTTGAGCTCTTGCAG
>CAYPWI010000287.1:0-3602 GCA_964414395.1 uncultured Ruminococcus sp. | reverse complement strand
CTCGGCAAGTGTCTTGATATTCAGCAGGTGCTTTACTCCTACGTTTTCGGAAACGGAGTTGCCGCCCCACGAGCCGCAGCCCAGAGTAAGCGAGGGAGCGAGCTTGAAGTTATACAGATCGCCGATGCCGCCGTGCGAGGACGGTGTGTTGATAAGCATACGGCAGGTCTTCATTCTTTCGGAGAATTCCGCGATCTTTTCTCTTTCGGTAACGGCGTTTATGTACAGCGAAGAGGTGTGACCGTAACCGCCGTCGGCGATGAGGTGTTCAGCCTTTTCGAGCGCGTCATTGAAATTGCGTGCCTTATACATGGCGAGAACGGGGGAGAGTTTTTCATGCGCGAACTCCTCCGAAATGTCAACGGACTCAACTTCGCCTATGAGGATCTTAGCGTCCTCGGGGCAGTCTTTAACGCCCGCGAGCTGCGCGATCTTATACGCTGACTGACCGACGATCTTCGCGTTCAGCGCACCGTTTATGATAATGGTCTTGCGGACTTTCTTTATCTCCTTGTCGTTGAGGAAATAGCAGCCGCGAGCCTCGAATTCCTTCTTTACCTTGTCATAAATTCTGGACAACACGATAACGGACTGCTCCGAAGCGCAGATCATACCGTTATCAAAGGTCTTGGAATGGATTATGGAGCTTACTGCCAGCAGGATATCCGCGGTGTCGTCGATGATAGCGGGGGTATTGCCCGCGCCTACGCCGAGAGCAGGTTTGCCGCTGGAATAGGCTGCCTTTACCATGCCCGGACCGCCTGTAGCGAGGATTATGTCAACTTCCTTCATCAGAAGATTGGTAAGCTCCAGCGAGGGAACATCTATCCACGAGATAAGCCCCTCGGGAGCGCCCGCCTTGACAGCCGCCTCGTAAACGATCTTAGCGGCTTCGATAGTGGATTTCTTAGCGCGGGGGTGTGGGCTGATTATAATGCCGTTTCTCGTTTTCAGCGAGATAAGGCACTTGAAAATAGCGGTGGAGGTGGGGTTGGTCGTCGGGATAACAGCGCCGACAACTCCGATAGGTTCGGCGACCTTTGTTACGCCGTAAGCCTCGTCACGCTCGATAACACCGCAGGTCTTAACGTTCTTGTAAGCATTGTAAATGTGCTCGGCGGCGTAGTTGTTCTTGATCACCTTATCCTCAACAACGCCCATACCGGTCTCCTCGACCGCCATTTTCGCGAGCGGAAGCCTCTGCTTGTTTGCGGCGGAAGCGGCAGCAAGGAATATCTTGTCGACCTGCTCTTGTGTGAACAGGGCATATTTCTTCTGAGCTTCTCTTACCTTGGCAAGGGCAGCTTCAAATTTTTCCACGCTGTCAACGATCTCATAGTTCATAGCCAATTCTCCTTTTTTCTCTTTTTAATAGTGTCTCACGCTTTTAAACGTGTTTGTTCATGGGATCCCGAACTCTTGCTTATTATCCGAACCAAAAATTGGAAAGGTCTTACGGAAAATTTTTCTGGAAATCTCCTCCCAAAAAACCTTTGTTTCCGCGATAATAAAGGGAATTCGTCTCCTTGTTAATATTTTAACATATTATATCTTCTTTGTGAAATGTAAATTCGACATATAGATATAACGTCCGAAACATAGTCAATTATTGCTTAGGGAAACATTCCCTTTTGGCGTTGGTAACGTCCGTTATGAACTGCTTGTCAAGCGCGGAGAGTTTGTAGTCGCGGCGGTAGATAAGCACATCCTTATACTGTTTGGCGTGCTCGTCGCATTTGCGCGTAATAAGCTCATAGTTGTCAAGCAGCCACTGCGGGGTAGGGGAGACCCACATAAAGGTGTTCGGGACGCTTCCGAGCAGAATGAACTGTGTCGCGCGTTCAAACACGTATATCCTCTTATTGACAAATTCGGAAAGCTCCGCCTTTTTCACGTCGATAAGCGGCAGCGAGGGTACATAGGGGTCGCCGTGGGTGATCTCAATGTAGTCCTTGAGGTCTTCCATGACAAGATCTTCCTTTTGAGCCAAGGGGCTGTCCTTCTTTACGGCGAGCATATATGAGAACTCGGAGACGGTCTCATAGTTCAATTTCTTTTCGGCGAACATATCAAGGAAATACTTCTCAAATCCCGCCTGATAGCGCACTATCCCGAGATTGAAGTCTCCGCGCGTCACGTTGGTTATCGTGCGCATGGAGTTGGTCTCCTTGTAGAAGATGTCCGCGGGCTCTTCAAGCGAAATGTGCTTGGAAAATTCTGCCATGGCGAGCGAGAAATAACTTGCCCTCGGAACGCACACCGAAAATGTCTGCTTTTTTACTCTGCCGTTGCGGTAGATATCCTCAACCTCTTCTACTTGAGAAACTATTCGCCGCGCTCTGCGGAGAAATTCGTCGCCGTCGGGTGTGGTGATGATGCCTTTGGAGGTGCGCTTGAATATAGTTATCCCAAGGGATTCTTCAAGTTCTTTGATCGCGCGCGACAAGTTTGGCTGTCCCATGTAAAGGTTTTCGGCTGCCTTGCTTATGGACTGCGTTTTCGCGACCTCGACCGCGTATTTCAGATGCAGAATGTTCATATTTCAACTCCGTATCTCTATAATTTTATTACGGCACTGTCAATCACGTTCAAGGGCAGTGATCCCCGAACGTACCATTTTTATTATCCCAAAGGGCTTTAACAGACTGATAAACGCGTCGATCTTCCCGGGCTCGCCGGTAAGCTCGAGCATTATCGAATCCGTGCCCACATCTACGGGCTTCGCGCGGTAAAGGTTCGCGATCTCGATTATCTTATGGCGATCCTCGGAGTTCTTTCCCGCGCGGATAAGAATGTGTTCGCGCGTTACAGCGTCGGTAAGTATTCTCACCTCGTGAACATCATACAGCTTCATAAGCTGATTTTTGATCTGCTCGAGACTTCTGAGATCGGCTGCTACAACGATCGTCAGCCGCGCGATATTCGCTTCCTCGGTCTCGGCGGAGTTAAGGCTCTTTATGTTGAAGCAGCGCCTGTTGAACAGACCGCCTACACGCGGCAGAACGCCGTTTGAATTATTTACTTTAACAGATAAAACATATTCCTGCATTTCTATGCTCCTATTTTAAAATTCGCTCTGCTCGGTCGTCGCCGAATCGCCCTTGCGCTTCGCGCTGCGTGCGTTTCGGCTCATAAGATGCCACAACCGCGCCTTCGGCGCTCTGCGACATCTTATCGACCTGCGCAGAGCGTTTAAAGATCAATCTCGGTAATAGGATCAACGACCGGTTTTCCCGCGGGTATCATGGGAAGGACGTTAATATCCTTGTCTATGCGCACTTCCACCATACAGGGCGCGGTCTTGGAGATCTCCAGAGCCTTTTTCAGAACAGGCTCGATGTCCTCGTTCTTTTCAATAACGAATGTCTGAATTCCAAAGCTCTCGCCGAGCTTAACATAGTCTATGCGGCGGTTGTCCAAAGTAGTCTGCGAGAAATGCTTATCGTAGAACAGCCGCTGCCACTGACGCACCATACCCAGCACGTGATTGTTGATGACCAGCTCGATTATGGGGATATTGTGCGCGGAAGCGGTGATAAGCTCGTTGAGGTTCATAGCGAAGCTGCCGTCGCCCGCGATATTGACTACTGTCTTTTCGGGGC
>CAYPWI010000286.1:0-3616 GCA_964414395.1 uncultured Ruminococcus sp. | reverse complement strand
AAGCCGACAAAAGCGCGGAGCCCTCCCCCCTTCTCCCTACGGGTTTTTCCCCCGATCCCCCTTAGCGTTATGCGCGCCAGCGCATAACCCGACATCCCGAAGGGTTGTCCGGGTCGCTTTAGCGACTAGCACACGCGTGCGGCATTACCCCTGCCAAGGGTAAAAAACATATTGACGGCTTGTCAACTAAAAAAAGACATAAAGAGCTCCGACCGCGCTCTACAGGCAAAAAGCTCCGTCTCCGTTTGGCGGACTAAAAAGTTTTGCCCTATTTTAATTTAGAATTAGTATTAGTATAAAAGAACGGTAATGTCCCCCACAAGGCGATCATCCTAATCTCGACCATGGCATAAAAGAAAAGACGGTATTTTTTATATTTTCCTCTTGATTTATGAGGAAAAAAATGTTATAATAAATATATACGCCTAAAATTGGTAGGCGGCGACATTATTTGTTCGGGAGGTTTCGGCGATGACCGTAAAGACTTTTTCAATAAATCAGGAAAAGACCGCGTTTGTGAGGGCTTATCTGCCCGATAAGATCTCTGGGGTGCCTTACTGTGAGAAGAGACCGTCTGTGGTGATCTTCCCGGGCGGGGGATACGATCACTGCTCCGAGCGCGAGGGCGAGCCTATCGCGCTGCAATACCTCGCCGAGGGCTTCGCGGCGTTCGCCGTTACATACACCTGCAACGCGCGCTTCCCGGCGGCGCTTATGGACGCGGCTTATACGTTCTACAAGATACGTATGCGTGCGGAGGAATTCGGCATAGACCCGAACAAAATAGCCGTTCTCGGCTGTTCCGCGGGCGGACACATCGCGGGCTGTCTGGCTACGATGTGGAACGATAATCTGCTCGTAAAGACCATAGGCTGCGCTCCCGAGGATCTGCGCCCGAACGCGGCGGTGCTCTGCGACCCCGTTATCAGCGGCGTGCCCTCTCCGCATGAGGGGAGCTTTAAAGTCCTGCTTGGCGAGGACGCGAGCCGTTCCGATCTTTCGCGGCTGTCTCTCGAAAACCGCGTGACCCCCAAGACCCCGCCGATCTTCCTCTGGCACACCGCCAACGATAACTCCGTATCGGCGCATAATTCGCTTGTTATGGCGAAGGCGTGCATATCCAATAAAATACCCGTGGAGCTGCATATGTTCGATGACGGACCTCACGGGCTTTCGACCTGCGACAAGACTGTAGCGCGCGATGAAAACGCGATACGTCCCGCGTGCAGACGCTGGATAAAATTGTCGGTGGAGTTCCTCAACAAGTATCTTGAGGTATGAATGTGCGTTCCGATGTGAAATTCGCCGCCGCGGAGGTCGTCGGAGCCGCGGCGCTGTTGGCGGCACTGTTCGGTCACATACTGCTTATGGGGAGCGAGAGGGTCTCGGGTGTGGGGTTGTTTCTGATACCCGCAACAGTCATAGGTTACGCGTTATTTACGTATTTGTCACGAAGGCGTTCGTCCGAAAAAGGATATTGGATATTGTATGCCGTGAAGATCGCGTTTGTTGTCTGCTTGCTGATCTCCGCGCCGCTTATAAGCAGATTTGCCGCACGGCTCGTAAACGGTTGATGCTATGAAGAATTTTTTAGCCGATACCCGCAAAGACCGTGTAAAGATCGCCGCTTTGAGGTTTATCCTGTTCTGCGCGGCGTTTCTGACTCTCGGCGCGGCGGCGGGAGTTCTCGCCAAGACTGCGGACTATTATTCCGAGATACTCGGGAACTTTACTTCGGGAATGTGCCTGTGGATGTTTCTCGGCGTGCTGATATGCGCGTTCTCCAAAAGCCCGTACCGCGCGGCGGCTTATGTGTTTTTGTTCTGCGCGGGAATGATCGCGGCGTATTATCTTACGGCGGTGATCGCCGAGTGGTACTACTCCCCGGCTTTTGTCAAGGGCTGGTGCGTGTTCACGCTGATGACTCCCGTGCTCGCCGTTATCGCGTGGTACGCGCGGGGGAAGGGCTGGGCGGCGTGGGTGCTGCGGATAGGGATAGTTCTCGTAATGGGAGCGTCGCTCTTTTTGTTCCCGGGGAATGTCCTGCTTGACGCGCTGTGTATAGCTGCGGCGTTCGCCGTGACTATGATCAAAACTAAGGAGAAAGACAATGGCAGACTTTGAAACGCTGAACGCCGAGATAGACGCGTTCTACAAAAAGCATAATTCCTTCGATGAACTGAAAACCCCCGAGGGGCTGAATTCTTACATAGCGGACGCGGAAGAGATAATCGCGAAATATCCCGCTCCCGAGGGCGATGTGAAGAAAAGAATAGCGAAATTCTACAATTCCGTGGCGGACTCGACCATCGTTTTCGGGAACGATCTCGAGCGCGGCGTTCCGCTCTATCACAAGTCGCTGGAGCTTGACCCCGAGAACGACGATCTATACTGGGGTTATTACACGACGCTTGAGGAGATCGTCGATAACGATGATCTGCGCACGCCCGCGCTGGTAGATGACGCGGTGATGTGCCTGAAATTCGTCATTAACGCGATACTCACCGGGAAAAGACCGCCGGACTATCTTCATTTCAGATATGTAGATCTCGGGCGGGTCTATCTCGCGTACGGGAAGTATTATAAAGCGAAGAACTGCGCCAAGGCTTCTATGAAGGTCATGAAGAATGATTCGGCGAAAAAACTTCTCGCGGACGTGAAGAAAAAGACCTCCATGCTCGGCTTTATCGAGAGCTTTAAAATGTGGCGGGCTCAGAGGGGGATCTGACCTCAAGCGACAATGAACTATCGGCGTGTTTTATGAAAAAACACTTGACAAATCAAAATGGGTGTGCTATAATATAAATGTAAAGCGATTCGAAAGGTTTTACAAGTTTGCGCACAAAGAAACAAAACCCCCGTAAGGTGTCAGCTTACGGGGGTGCTGTTATGGGATGGGCTTTTGCCGGTTATTTTCTCCGTTCGTCAAGCCACTTGCCGATGGCTGATATCAACACACCTGCTGCGACGTAGGTTAGGTGCTCTAGGAAAAGAGCGACCAGATTCGAAAGGTTCATATTTGCGCACCCCCTTTCTAAGTAGAATATGCCAGGGGGAACACCGGCAAGTATATTTTACCACAAACCGGGCGGCTTGTCAACATTTGTCGAACAAGCTGCCATTTTTCCAACAGACCGAGAAAGGACAACAGAGATGAAAAAACCATTCGTTACCAAGGAACAGGTGGAAGAGATCGTAAAGACCTATCCTACCCCGTTCCATATCTATGATGAAAAGGGAATTCGTGAGAACGCGCGGGCTTTGAAAGAGGCTTTCGCGTGGAACAAGGGTTTTCGCGAGTACTTTGCCGTTAAGGCTACCCCGAACCCGTTCATTATGAAGGTATTGCAGAGCGAGGGCTGCGGGTTCGACTGCTCGAGCTATACGGAGCTGCTGCTGTCCGATGAGGTGGGAGCTAAGAAGCACGATATTATGTTCAGCTCCAACGCCACGCCCGATGAGGATTTCAAGAAGGCGTTCGAGCTGGGAGCTATCATCAATCTGGACGATTTTACGCACATTGATGTTCTCGACAAGCTGACGGGTATTCCCGAAACTATCTGCTGCCGCTACAATCCCGGCGGGGAGTTCAAGACGGATGGTTCCAAGAACGTTA
>CAYPWI010000285.1:0-3627 GCA_964414395.1 uncultured Ruminococcus sp. | reverse complement strand
GCCGAATATGTATCGTATTCTCGGAAACATCGTCCCACCTAAGAGCGCAGACCTCGCCGATACGCAAACCAGTGTACAAGGTCAGCAATATTCCAAACGAGAATATGCCGTCCTCGTTGAGAAGCTTTTTAACAAGCGTCTGCTGTTCTAAAGGTGAGAAAACCCTTATCTTTGTTTTCGAGGTCTTCAAGAAATATATCTCGGGCATTGTGACCTGATACCGCTCACGAGCATACTTGAAACCCATTCCGAGAACTATAAGTATCTGATTGACCGTTTCGGGCGATAACCCTGCGGCTGACAAACCATCAGAAAATCGCGCTATGATCTGCGGTGATAAATCTTTCAAAGACAGCCGTCCGATCTGAGCGGAAATGTGATTTTGAACTATCGTCCGATATTTTTGGTAACTTGAGATCTTTAATCGGCTCTTGCAGCTTTCAAGCAACTCATTCATCAGCTTGGCAACCGTTTTAGTCGGGGGAACGGAGGTGTTAAGCGGGTGGATCATGACCGCTATTTGCTTGGCTTTTACCTCGCGATAAGTTTTGGCGTAGACAGAGCCGTACTTTTTAGTTCCGTCGAGCGCGATCTCCTTGACGTAACGCGCTTCCCAGCGCCCGTCTTTTCGTTTATAGATGTTTTCTCCGCGTCTTGGCATTGTGAATTCTCCTTTTTATTCTTAGGATAGCACATTGACGGGGTGTTTGACCAGAATAAACAAATAATCACCAAAAATCATTGAGTTGGTTTGAACAATTTTTGTCAAATCTTATAAAAAGTACTTGACTTATAGCGAAAAATATGGTAAAATATAATAATATTAGTAGTATCGTAGTATGGCATATTCTGCGACCGCGCGATAAAAAGTCTACTCGCAGTAGACCAAAACGCTGTCGAAATATGTTATAATTGTAATTTGAAGAGGTGTTTATACATGGCTATTTTTAATTGTAAGAGTTGCGGCGGCGACCTTGAGATAAAAGAGGGCGCGACCGTCGTAACCTGTGAATATTGCGGACGGCAGCAGACCGTCCCGAGCATGGACAACGAAAAGAAGGTCAACTTGTTCAACCGCGCAAACCGTCTGCGCAGCAAGTGTGACTTCGACAAGGCGGCAAGCGTGTATGAGAGCATAGTCGCGGAATTCCCGTTGGAATCCGAGGCTTATTGGGGACTTTGTATGTGCAAGTACGGCGTTGTGTACGACGCGGAGAAGAAAGCCCCAACCTGTCACCGCACACTATCAGAGAGCATTTTCGACAACGAAAATTTCGATCTCGTCTGCGAGAATTCCGAAGGCACCACACGCCAATTCTACAGAGACGAAGCCAAGGAGATAGACCGCATACAGAAGAGCTTTCTTGAAACTGCGAAAAGTCAGCCGTCCTATGACATCTTCATCTGTTGCAAGGAAACAGCCGAGGATAGCAGCCCCACCGTCGACAGCAAGATCGCGCGGGAATTATACGATCTGCTTACCCAAAAAGGACGCAGCGTATTTTTCGCAGGCATAACTCTTACCGATAAACCGGCGCAAAGCCGCGAACCGTACATATACAGTGCCTTGAATACCTCGAAGGTCATGCTGGCTATCGGCACGAATTATGAATATTATAATGACGCATGGGTCAAAAACGATTGGAGTCGCTTCCTTGCGCTTATGACAAGCAACAGTGAAAAAGTGCTTATTCCCTGCTATCGCGATATAGATTCCTACGATATGCCCAAGGAATTTCGCGGGCTGCAAAGCCGCGATCTTACAGCAGCGGGAGCGCTTGAGAAGCTGTCGGATGATGTCGCGGAGATGTACTCGAAAAAAGTCGCGGCAAGCGCTGTTGTATCTCCCGCGGAGCCTATAATCAAGCGCGGATTTCTCTGCCTTGAGGACGAAGACTGGGAAGGCGCGGACAACTGCTTCGATAAGATCCTTGATATTGATCCCGAAAATGCAGATGCTTATGTTCTCAAACTCTGCTCCGAGCTGAAGGTTACATGCCCCGGTGATATTCCCCAAAAAATGGAACTGTTGGATGACAATAAAAACTATAGGAAAGCCATTCGCTTCGGAGACGCTCGTTTAAAGGCGGAACTTGAAGGCTATAATGCTGATGTCAAGAAAAAATTGGATAAAAAGCACTGCGAAGAAGTCTACAAAGAAGCCAAGCAAAAGCTTGAGGTCGCTGTTTTCCCGGAAGATTTCAAATCAATAAAAGAAATGCTTGAGCCTATCAGAGGATACAAAGGCGCGGAACAGCTGCTGGAGGAATGTAACGATGCCGATAATTGCAAAAACGCGCGGGCTTACGCAAACTCACTTAAACAGATAAATTCCGCAAAAAGCATTGGCGACTATACTGAGGCAAAAGACTTACTGCTGAAAATGAATCCTTTTAACGGTCGTGACGATCTGATCGACAGGTGTAATGAGGGGATCTACAAACTTTGCAAGGGTTTTCTTGATCACTCTGTAACCAACGAGCAGCTTAAAGAGATAACGATCGCGCTGCGGTATATTTCCGAATATAAAGATTCCAACGAATTGGCGGATCTTCTGGAAGACGGCGCACTCGATTATTATAACAAGGCAAAGAACGCGGTAAGAAATGATGATTTTCAAAGAGCCGAGCAGCTTCTGGACTTCGCAAAAGGATTTCTCGATGTAGATGAATTGATAGAGTGCTGTAAAAGGGTTGTCAGACAAAACAAAAACAAGGATTCGGAAGACTATAAAAGACTTATGGATTTTGCGGGAATAAAGCCTGTGCAACCCCCTCGAATGGTCGATCTTTCCAAGCAGGAAGAAAAGCCGGAATCATCCGTGCAGACCCTCAATATGCCATTCGGTTCGGTTCAGCCTCCCCAAGCGCAGCCCGCAGTCGCTATGATCGCGGAAGAGCCGAGGCAAAGTAGTGTTAAAAGCAAGGTGATAAAATATCTGGTCTTAGGCGTACTCATGATCGTCTGCATTGTAATTATCGTAAATATTGTGACAAAAGAAAGAACTAATAATTTCAGAGATGGTTATCTTGAGGGTATAAATTATGCTACTGTCGGGCAGCTTATCGATGCAAGCATTGACAATCCCAATTATTATGCATCGTCATGGTTACCAGATTTCGTCGATGATCCCGATCCCGAGGATTATCAGCCCGCACTTGCAGTTGACGGCACTGTCAAGGCAAACGGCATAGAGCCTTTTAAAGTTCACCTGCTGATAGGGAAATACGAGAATGACGAAAGTTTGTATATCATTTACAATTTATCAACGCTGAATGGCGAGGAGATGACATTATCTGATGTCCAATGGGTCTTAGATATTCCCGAAATGAACTATATGAAAAAAGGTTTAAGCAAAAGTCCCACATAGCAAAACGGCATCCCCGGATTCACCGCGTCTGCTGTTCCCTACATAGACTACACTGATATCGCCAAGATAAGCGCTACACCTGTAAGCGATCTGCTTAAACACGCATTGAATGGTTATTCAGAGAGATCGAGGTATTATGAGATAGCATACATCGGGAAAAATGGGACGTTTAATATATTACTGTATAAGAATTGGTACGGTGAACAAGATTTAGATGAACCGCCGCATGGTATGTGGTGTCCTGTAGATATGGTCAT
>CAYPWI010000284.1:0-3628 GCA_964414395.1 uncultured Ruminococcus sp. | reverse complement strand
TCTATGAGTGCTCAAACGATATGTTTATCGTGGACTGCGGTCTGGCGTTCCCCGACGAGGAGATGCCGGGCGTTGATCTGGTCGTTCCCGATTTCACGTATCTCGAGAAGAACAAGGATCGTTTCCGCGGCATTGTCATCACGCACGGACACGAAGACCACATCGGCGCTTTGCCGTATCTTCTCAAGAAAATAAACGTTCCTATCTACGGAACGCGCCTGACGCTGGGCTTGGTCGAGGGCAAGCTCAAGGAGCACGGGCTGTTGGCGCAGGCGTCGCTGAACGTCGTGGAGCCGCGCCAGAACGTACACATGGGGTGTATGTCTGTGGAATTTATCCGCGTGAACCACTCCATTCCCGACAGCTGCGCGCTGGCTATCCATACCCCCGCGGGCGTTATCGTACACACGGGCGACTTTAAGGTCGATTACACGCCTATAGAGGGCGGCATCATAGATCTGGCACGGTTCGGAGAGCTCGGGAACCGCGGCGTTCTGGCTCTCATGAGCGAGTCGACCAACGTAGAGCGTCCCGGATACACCAAGAGCGAGAGATCCGTCGGCGAGAGTTTCAAGGGGCTGTTCGCGAGGGCGGAGGGCAAGCGCATAATCATCGCGACGTTCTCCAGCAATATCCACAGGATACAGCAGATCATCGACGAGGCGGTCATTCACGGGCGGCGCGTCGCGGTTTCGGGGCGCAGTATGACGAACGTCATCGCCAAGGCGGTGGAGCTTAATTATATCAGAGTCCCCGACAACACGCTCATCGACATAGAGGACGTGAACAAATACCAGCCCGAGGAGCTTGTCATCGCGACGACGGGTTCCCAGGGCGAGCCGCTCTCGGCATTGTCGAGAATGAGCAGCGGCGATCACCGTCAGGTGACGATCACGCCGAACGACTTCATTATCATATCCGCGAACCCCATACCCGGCAACGAAAAGCTGGTGACGAGGGTCGTAAACGATCTGATGAAGCAGGGTGCGGAAGTTATTTATGAGAGTATGTACGAGGTGCACGTTTCGGGTCACGCCTGTCAGGAAGAGCTGAAAATGATGATCTCGCTGACCAAGCCCAAGTTCTTCGTGCCGATACACGGCGAGTACAAGCATCTTAAGAAGCACGTAGAGCTTGCCAAAGGCATGGGTATCCCCGAGCAGAACGCGTTTATCGTCGATCTCGGCGAGGTCCTCGAGACGGACGGCGTGGAGATGAAGCTTACGGGCACAGTTCCCAGCGGCAAGGTGATGGTCGACGGCTTCGGCGTGGGCGATGTGGGAAGCGTGGTTTTGCGCGACAGAAAGCACTTGGCGGAAGACGGCGTTATGATCATAGTGGCGACTATAGAGCGCGAGAGCGGGCGCGTCGTGGCGGGTCCCGACATAGTATCGCGCGGATTTGTATATGTTCGCGAGAGCGAGGAGCTGCTCGACGACGCGAAAAATCTTATGAAGCAGGTAATGGACGATTGTTTCCGGCACAATGTCCGCGAGTGGGGCAATATAAAGTCGGCGATGCGCGACGCGCTCTCAGAGTTCATCTATAAGGAGACCAAGCGAAGCCCGATGATATTGCCGATCATTATGGAGATCTAAAGCGTAGCAACATTTCGGAGTGCGATGAAATTACAAAACGCGGCGAACAAAGCATTTCGCGCGCAGCGAAGCGAGCACGGAATGATTTGCGAGCCGGCGAGCAAAGCGCGCAGCGCTTTGCACTTTTGAAATTTCTTTTAGATAAGGACAAAAAATGCGAAATTATTATCGAAGTAATATTCTTCTGGCGATGGTGGGCGCTCTTGTCGTTCTGCTTATCGGAGTGGACGTGTATGTGTTCCGCTCCGAGCCGCTGATGTTCTGGATAACGCTGCCTGTTCTGCTGTGTGTTTCGGGGCTTACCATCGGCAAGCTGTTCCAGATAAGGACGAACGAGTTTCTGTATTTCGGACAGCTCAAGGACGAGATAGAGAAGGTAAACACCACGTCGCTGACACAGCTTCCGCTGCCTATTTGCGTCATAAGCGAGATGGGCAACATAATCTGGAGCAACGAGGAGTTCAACAAGGCGTTCTTCGTCCCGAATGAGGATGAGATGTCGATAGAACAGGTGACCGATATGCCGCCCGAGCTTTTCGGATCCGACGGGAGAGAGATACAGTACAGCGATAAGTGGTTCCGCGTTCATTCGGTCGCGCGCGAGTTCGACGTTAAGGAGAAGGTAAAGGGCAAGGGCAAGAACCGCAGCAGGCGCTATATAAAGACGACCGAGAAGATCACGGTGCTTATCTTCCGCGATATTACGGATTATAAGAAGCTGCTTAGAAACTACGAGATGTCTAAGCCCATCGTTATGGTGGTCATGGTCGATAACTACGAGGAGCTGCTTTCGGGCGCGAAGGAGAGCGAACGCGCGAATGTAACTATTCAGGTCGACAGACTTATCGAGGAATATTTCGCCGAGAAGAAGGCGGTGCTCAAGAAGATAACGAGCGATAAGTTCCTCATAGTGCTCGAGCAGCAGTATCTCAACGAGATGATAAACGACAAGATGGCGCTTATCAATAAGGCGCATGATATAATCGTGCGCGAGAGAGCGTCCGTCACGCTGTCCATAGGCGTGGGAACTACCGCCAAATCGCTCGCGGAGGGCGAGAGGTTCGCCACTGAGATGCTCAACAAGGCGCTGGAGCGCGGCGGCGATCAGGCTCTTATAAAGACGGAGAACGGCTTCGACCCCTACGGCGCTACTTCCGCGGGCAAGGAGCGCACGGGAAAGGTGAAGATCCGCCTTGTGGCGGAGGAGATAAAGTGGCTTATCGGAACTGCGGACACCGTTTACATAATGGGTCACAGCTTCGGAGACTTCGACAGCGCGGGTTCGGCGATCGGACTTACGTGCGCGCTGAGACGGCTGGGCTTCCCCGCGTATACGGTGGCGAGGTTCAGAGACGCTTCCAAGACGAACGCGAAGGATCTTTTCGACAAGTTCGCCGACGCGGGCTACGAACAGCCCGTAGCGATCGAGCCGGAGGAAGCGAAGCAGTTCATCACCGCGAAATCGGTGCTTATAATAGTCGATACGCATATCGTAAAGAAGTTAGAGGATCCCGAGCTGTATGAGATGGCGGACAAGAAGCGCGTGGTAGTAATAGACCATCATCGATTGAGCGCGGGCGCGATAACCGAGTACGCGGTGCGCTGTCACGAGCCGAACGCGTCTTCCGCGGCGGAGCTTGTGACGGAGATAATACAGTATCTGTCGAATACGTCCGTAATCAGTCCGCTGGAGGCGGAGGCGCTGTTCGCGGGTATCGCGCTGGATACGAAGGACTTTGTCATGCGCTCGGGCGTTTCCACGTTCGAGGCGGCGGCGTATTTGAAGAAGATGGGCGCGGATACCGTTGCGGTGAAGAAGCTGTTCGATTCCACGGTGGAAAACAAGCTCAGGAAGTCCGAGATCATCTCTTCGGCGGTTATGTACAGAGCACGGTGCGCGATAGCCGTTGTGGAAGAGGACTTCCCGGGCATACGCGTTATATGCTCCCAGGCGGCGGACGAGATGCTGTATATCCGCAATGTCGACGCATCGTTTACGGTCTATCCCATAAAGAACAGGGAGGGCGAGA
>CAYPWI010000283.1:0-3634 GCA_964414395.1 uncultured Ruminococcus sp. | reverse complement strand
TAGGCGCGATATGCCTGAGGTGAAGAGGCGGCTCGAGCTTGTCTGCCGATCCCTCAATAAAAAGCTTTATGAGTGGCGGCGCTCTAAATACAGTCGAAGATGACGATCCCCCCGTTTTTGGTTAAACCAAAACGGGGGGATGTTATATTCCGATCGATCTAGACCGTTATCCTATCGCGGTTCTTTTCAAGAGTTTTGATGCCTATGCCGTTGACGCGCGTGAGTTCTTCTATCGAACCGAAATCGCCGTGTGTCTCGCGGTATTCGATGATAGCCTTTGCCTTGACCTCACCGATACCATCAAGCGTCATAAGCTCGGATAAACCCGCGGTGTTTATGTTCACCTTTCCGCTATGTGCCGCGGCGGAAGAAGGAATACTATCCGAAGAAAACGACACCGTAGGACTTGACGAATAGGCTCTGCTGACGTTCCCGCCGTCGGAAGCGCCGATGCTGTTTTCCCTGACGGAAGCCGCGCTCTCGCTGACCGCGGAAGACTCATCGGTAAACCACGGTTCACTGAGAGTTGGGTGCTTATAGACGACAAACACGACTATCGCCGCGATCGCGACCAATAAGCCGATCAAGTTGGGAAGCACTTCACGAAGCGTGATCTTTCTCATTTTGTCTTATTTGTTCCTTTGTTCGGATCCTTCATCGTAAGCGAGATCCTGCCCCGCTTCACATCAACATCCAAGACCCACACCTTAACGACATCGCCTACCTTGACCACGTCCAGCGGGTGCTTGATGTACTTATTGCTGAGCTGCGAGATATGCACCAGTCCGTCCTCGTGAACGCCAATATCTACAAACGCGCCGAAATCTATTACATTGCGGACAGTGCCCATAAGCTCCATTCCGGGCTTGAGATCCTTTATCTCCATAATGTCGCCGCTTCTCATCAAGGGCGGCGGCAGCTCGTCACGCGGATCGCGTCCCGGCTTTTCGAGCTCCTTTACTATGTCCTGAAGCGTCGGGATACCCGTGCCCGTCTCCTCGGCGATCTTCTTAAGTCCGACCTTGCCGACCTTTTCGCGGACGGCGGTGCTCACGCCCAATTCCTCCGGAGTGATGCCGCATTTGTCGAGCAGCAGCTTCGCCGACTTGTAAGACTCGGGGTGAATTCCCGTATTATCGAGCGGGTTCGTCCCGCCCGGCACTCTCAGAAATCCCGCGCACTGTTCAAACGCCTTCGCGCCGAGCTTGTTTACCTTCAAGAGCTGCTTTCTGTCCGTAAACGCGCCATTTTCCTCACGGTACGCCACTATATTCTTCGCTACTGTGGAATTTATTCCCGAAATATACGACAACAGCGAATAAGATGCTGTGTTGAGATCAACTCCGACAGAGTTTACACAGTCCTCCACCACGCCTTTGAGCGCCTCGTCCATACGCGCTTTGGGCATATCGTGCTGATACTGCCCCACGCCGATAGCCTTGGGGTCGATCTTCACGAGCTCCGCCAGCGGGTCTTGAAGGCGGCGCGCTATTGACACAGCGGAACGCAGCGAAACGTCATAGTCGGGGAATTCCTCCGCCGCAAGCTTCGACGCGGAATAGACCGACGCGCCCGCCTCGCTTACCACCATATACGACACCTTCTGCGGAATGGTTTTCAGCAGCTCCGCCGTAAACTGCTCAGTCTCGCGCGAAGCCGTGCCGTTTCCGATAGCGATAGTGGAGACATGGTGCTTCTCTATCATTTTCGAGATGACCTTTTTCGCGGTCTCAGCCTCGCCCTTGGAGCGGGTGATGTAGATTATCGTTGTATCGAGGACTTTTCCCGTGCTGTCCACCACGGCGCACTTGCAGCCGTGAGCGTAACCCGGGTCAAGTCCGAGGGTAACGGTATTCTTGACGGGCGGCGCCATGATCAGCTGACGCAGATTGGACGCGAATACTTTGATAGCACTCTCTGCCGCCTGAGCGGAAAGCTCGGCGCGCACTTCCCTTTCCACAGACGGGAAGATCAGGCGCTTATAAGCGTCCTCACAAGCGGTCTGTACCAGTTTGCCGCAGCTGCTCTTGTTCTTGACAAATTCGCGGACACAGAGATCTTCTCCCCTGCCCTCGGGAAGCTCTATCGAGACCTTGAGCTGATCTTCTTTTTCACCTCTGTCAAGCGCGAGAACGCGATGTCCCGCTATTTTCCCTACCGGCTCGGAATACTCGAAATAGTTCTTATATACCTCGTTGGATTCCTCGGCGGCAGCCTTGGAAACGATAGTACCGTCCTTGAAAATGAGTTCTCTTATCTTCTTGCGCAGCTCGGCGTTGTCGGAAACGTCCTCGGCGATTATATCCATAGCGCCTTGGAGCGCGTCATTGACAACAGCCACACCCTTTTCCTCATTTAGGAAATCCTCTGCCGCCTTCTCGGGAACGGTCTCGGGCCTTTGTTCCATAAGTATCTCAGCCAGCGGCTCGAGCCCTTTTTCTCTCGCAACGGACGCGCGGGTCTTGCGCTTGGGCTTGAACGGACGGTAGATATCCTCGATCTCCACCAGCGTCATAGCTTTATCTATCGCCGCCGCTATCTCGTCGGTCATCTTCTCCTGCTCGGTTATCTGCGCGGAGACCTCTTCCTTACGCTTTTCAAGATTGCGCAAATATGTCAGGCGGTCAAACAGCTCACGCAATACCGTGTCGTCGAGCGAGCCCGTCTGTTCTTTTCTGTAACGCGCTATAAACGGAATGGTCTTGTCATCGTCGATAAGCGCTATGGTGTTGTCTACCTGTTCCTGCCGCAGCTTGAATTCCTCGGCAAGAATTTTATTTATATTCATAATGTTCCTCACAATTATAATTATTTTTTGATGCCCGAGATTATATCATCCACAACATCATCTTTGATGCGTTTCTTGTCGCGGATATCGTCGTCATCGGATATCAGGTCGTCGACGCGCTTGGAAGCAAGAATCTGAGTGCTGCGCTTCCCCGTAGTCTTGGGACGCTTTACAACGGGCTCCTCTTCATCATCGGAAACGCGCTTGGGCAGCTGTCTTCCGATCTGCGGAGCTTGTCCCTTTCTCGGCGGAAGTGTCTGAGGGTCGTTCATTCTGACAACAGGCGCGGGAGCCGCAGTCTGAGCGAAGAACGCGTCCTTGCTGTCGTTTTTGGCGAGCTCCCTTTTGAGATCGGGAAGCTCGGCGGTCTTGGAACCGTCGCTTTCGGCGCCCGCAGGCTTGGAATTCTTAATGTATCTGCTGATGCCGACATTTTCGGGCGTTATAGGCTCTCCGCGATTGATGGAACCGGGATTGACGCGCTTCTTTACGCTGTTCTGAGAGATATCGATAGGCTGAACATCGTCTATCTTTCGGTCGGTAAGCGGAATGATCGGGCGTTCCGCGGGTTTCTGCGGCTTTGGCGCTTTCTGTGAATAGTTGAACAAAACATCGCTCGCATCTACGTTCTTTTTTGCGGAATTGCGTGAGTAAGCGGCGTTGCCGTCACTCTTGACAGATATATTTTTTTGAGTTACGACCTCTTCGCGGCGGTTCTTTAGCTGCGGTTCGACCTCGGGCTCGGGCATACGTGACGCGGCTGAGCGTATTATATCGAAAAGCATCAGCGCCAGACACGGCATAACAGCGATACAAAAGACGCCGAACGGGGTCTTGATAAAATAG
>CAYPWI010000282.1:0-3635 GCA_964414395.1 uncultured Ruminococcus sp. | reverse complement strand
GGTTAAAAATAAACGAGCAAGCAAAAAAAGAACTGTTTTTTACAGCACAATATTTTGAAATACCAACACACCTTGGTTGACGTTCCTGCCTAAAAATAGACGTTCCTGCCAAAATCATTGCTCTTTAGCGGCAATTATTATATACTTAATAAAGTATCTGTTGTTTTATTGAGAAGAGTATCTCATAAAACATTACGCCGATAAACGAACAAAATTTTTTTAAAGGAAGCTGTTTATGACAAAGAAAACCTCGGTTCGCCGAATTGAAACTATCGATATAGCAAAAGCTATCACCATATTCTGTGTTATTTTAGGACACACGACGGGAAATCTCGACACGCCTATGTTTCGCAGGGTGCTGTACTCGTTTCATATGCCGCTGTTCTTCTTGCTCGCAGGGCTTTCTCTCAAACCGAGGGCGGTAAGCGGCGCTCGGGGGTGGCTGAAATTCCTGTACAAAAATCTGCTGTCGCTTATGGTGCCTTATCTGATATGGGGCTTGGTCTATGCGCCGTTTTCCTACATAAATACGGGCAAGCTGCTGTTCGGCTCGTGGGAAGCTCTCACGGAAATGGAGACGCTGACCTCGCTTTGGTATTTGCCGTGTTTCTTTATTGCGCGGGTCATCGTGCAGATCGTTATAAATATCGCGGAGCTTTTTAAAGCGAAAAGCGTTCCGCTCTGCTGCGGGATAGCCGCGCTGCCGATATTGGCGGCGGGACTGCTTATCCCTCACGCGGAAAACGGGGTCTTCTGGTGCGCGGATATAGCTTTAACGGCAAGCGCCTTCATTCTCCTGGGAATAGCGGTGAGAAAATTCTATCTTATAATGGCACAGCAAAAAGCTGTATGGCTCGTGACGGCATTTATCGGCGGCACGGCGCTGTTCTGTCTCGGAACGGTTTTCCGCGGGGACGCGCTGGAGCTTTCTCTTATGTGCAAGGGCGACTACGGAAATATTTTGTGGTTCTTGTTCAACAGCGTCTTCGGAAGCGTAAGCGTGCTTTCTCTCTCGATGCTGCTGTCTCGCATATCACGCGAGTCGGCGCGCCCGTTCAGGCTTGACGCGGTAACATATATCGGGCGGCAGACCATGGGGATCTATCTGCTCCACAAGCCGTTTTTGCACCAGATCATAATGCCGTGGCTTTCGGGGATCCTTCCCGAGGAATGTACGCAGCTCGTTGCGGCGCTTCTCGGAAGCATTGCGGCGTTGATATTCAGCATAGTGATGTGCGTCGTTATCGGAAGATTTATCCCGCAGCTTTTGGGGAAATTCCCTCCCAACGAATGGGCTGACGCGTCCGAGGAAAAAGCCTTGAATAAATGATCTCGGAGGTATTATATCGAAAAACGGTCTTAAAACAAACGAGATCACTATTTTGCGAAAATTCCGTAGTATTTTTCGACGGTGCTTGCGGACAATATCGCCGTTATGGCAACCCCGCGATGTTCGGGGATCCGGTCGGCAGCGATGCTATTTCGGCAACAGATACGATCTCTCCCGCGGCAAGTATGAGATAACGGCGATAGTTTCCCGCGGAACGTAAAGATGATGTTCCGCCTCTACACTTTTCCATAATACAAACTCCCCCTCGCGAAAATCGCAATGGGGAGAAGCTCTTTTTAGAAATACATACGAAAGCTCACGGCGTGAATTTTATGAATATTCACTTTAAACCGTTGCGTTAGAAAAGGGGCGTTATGGCATGGACCGTTTTCCGATAGAGAGCGGGCACAGTTTTTGCCGTCAGCCGTTATTCGTGTAACCTACATTGATCTCGCCCGCAAGCACGCGCTTATAATCCTCGAGATTTTCCCGAAGCAGCGCGGGAGTATCGAGCTCATATGGGCATTTCGACTTGCATTGTCCGCAGTTTACGCAGCTCTCGATCTGTTTCATATTCGCCTGCCACTGCTCGGAAAGCCAATTCTTCGACGGAGCGCGGCGCAGCATGAGCGACATTCTCGCGCAGTTATTGATCTGTATTCCCTGCGGGCACGGCATACAATAGCCGCAGCCTCGGCAAAAGTTCCCCACAAGCTCCGCGCGGTCGGCGTCGATGCGATCTTTGATCTCGGCGGTCATTTCCTGCGGATTTTTCATGAACGCGAGCCATTCCTCAAGCTCGCTTTCACGCTGTATCCCCCAAATGGGGAGCACATTATCGTATTGCGAAATGAACGCGAACGCCATGCGCGGGTCGGTAATGATACCGCCGGCGAGTGCTTTCATAGCGATAAATCCCATATTCTTCGCGCGGCATTTTTCGGACAAAGCAAGCTCGCGTTCCGACGATAGATAGCTGAACGGAAACTGCAGCGTTTCGTATAATCCCGACTCTATACATTCCTCCGCAACGCCTATCTTATGCGCCGTGATACCGATGTGATGAATGAGCCCCTGGCGTTTGAAGTCTTCCATCAGCTCGTACATTCCGCTGCCGTCCTCGGGGCTTATACAGTGATCGGCGCAGTGGAACTGGTATATATCTATGTAGTCGGTTTTCAGCATGGAAAGAGAAGTCTCGAGCTGCCTTTTCATATCTTCGGTATTTTTAGCCATGGTCTTTGTGGCTATGAAGATGTCCTTTCTGACATCGGAAAGCGCGAGACCTATTTTTTCTTCGCTGTCGGAATACGCTCTGGCGGTATCGAAAAATGTCATCCCGCCCTCATACGCCCGTCTGAGTATCTTCACCGCGGTCTCGGTATCGGCGCGCTGAACGGGAAGCGCACCGAACGCGTTCTGCGGAGTAGTTATCCCGGTGCTGCCCAAAGTGATCGTTTTCATAGATCGTTTCTCCTTTGTTTTAATTTTCTGCTTATCATTCGCGATAAACCATCTGCTCTCTTTAAGTATATCATTAGTTCAGTCCCATGTCAAGCGTTTTATGCCGATTTTCAACGGAAATAAAACAAAAAGCGAGATCTTTTACAGACCTCGCTCGTAATATGGTCGTGATACTCCGCCGATGCCGCTGACCGAACTTGAATTGTAATTCCGGCGTTTTTAAGCTTTGGGCAATGGTCTGTCAAGCCGCATTGTAAAGCGGTTTTATACTAATACCTGACTGGAAACAGACAATCTTTGCGGTCTGATTTTCGCAATACTGCGTTGTCGTCCTCATTGTACAATCTGACGAAAAATCTGTCGGCGCACTTGCCGCACAATCTCTGTGCGGTGTTGCCCTAGCATTTTTCGGCGAACCGTATCTATGTTTCGGGATAAGAAGAACAGCCTTTAATGGTCAAAATGCTTTGAGACTGCTTTCAGATTTTCTATGATCGGCAAATGCTGCGGACACACGCCCTCGCACTGACCACATTCAATGCAATCCTTCGCCTTGCCGAATTTATTTGCTAAAATATCATAGTTTCCGAAATTTGCCGTCCAGCCCTTTTGCTCAAGATCTTCACGCATATCTTCATTATAAAGTGAAAAATATTGCGGAATGGCTATATTCATGGGGCAGCCGCCTGTACAGTAGGAGCACCCCGTGCAAGGGATCGTTATTTTGCCGTTGATGATGTCCGCCGCCATGAAGCAGAGGGCTTTTTCTTCTTCGGTGAGGGGCTTGAAGTCCTCCATATAGCTCAGATTATCCTTCATCTGTTCTATGCTCGACATTCCC
>CAYPWI010000281.1:0-3641 GCA_964414395.1 uncultured Ruminococcus sp. | reverse complement strand
GAGAACGACCACGGGTTTATCGGACGGAGTTGCTGAAGTCGGGAGAGCCCGCTCCGTAAACCTCGCGAATATAGCCAGCGCCACAAAGCAGACCACGATAGACGCGGTGAGCTTTATAGATTTTTTATTGATCTTCATAATCATTCTTCCTCCGAATAAAATATGGATCGCTTTTTGTTTTCGTATCTCCCCACCCACGGCGAGGAAAATACGAAATCAACTCTTTCCTTGTCCATAATCTATGAACTTGTACAGAGGAATAGAACCTCAAAAACAAAAAATCGGCGGCGCTTTTTCGGTTTGCGCCGCCGATCATTTTATTGTTTCAACTTTCTTCTCTTGATGACCTTTTGTCTGGAGAACTCCTCGCGCTCCTTTTCTTCAAGCGCGTTGGTGATAAACTTCACCTGTGTATTGAACTTAGGTATCATGATATTTTTAAGAGCGTTGGCGCGCTTCTGCGTCTTCTTTATCGCAACGGCGAGCCTGTAGATGCAGTTCTCCACCTCGGCTAAACGCACGGTAAGCTCCTTCACCTTGTTGAAGCTGATATAAGCGTGATCAAATGCCGAATTCGTCAGGTGCATAGGATATACGGGCTTCGGCGCGCTCTCGAGATCCGCGGTGATCTTCGGCAGCTCTACGCCCATAACACTGCGCACCGACACTTTCAACGAATTTTCCACGGGGAAGCTTCGCACCAGTTCCGACACCAGACCCGTCGCGGTATTTGCCATTTCCAGCGCCTTATACGCCTCGGAATAGGTGCTGTCTATACTCGATCGCAGTTCCTTCGCCTCGTCCACAAGAGCCACCATTTCACGCACCAATATATTGCGCTTTCTGTCCATTAACTCATATCCCATTCGGGCTTGAGCGAGCTGGCGCTTGGACTTCATTAAATTGCCCTTGGTAGGGAAAATCTGTTCCGCCATAAAGATAGATCTCCTGATTTAAATAGAAATTTCAAAACCGCAGTTTGTGCAGCGCTTCGCGCTGCACAAACTGCTCGCCCGCTCGCGAGCCATTCCGTGCTCGCTTCGCTGCGCGCGGAATGACTCGTTCGCGGCGTTTTGAAATTTCATCGCACTCCTGTACGCTGCTCTGTTTTCACAAGAATTTTAAAACGCGCTTTGCCGCGAATTACAGGGTTTCCAATTCATTAAACTATCAGTTGTTCAAAAATCTCGCCGCGCGCTCGGGGTCGTACTTCTCGTCAAGCAGTTTTTCGTCAATTCTGTCAAGCTCGTTCTTGGGCAGCGAACACAAAAGATCCCAGCCTAGATCGAGCGTATCATCAATTGAACGGTTATCGTCAAATCCTTGATTGAGGAAATTATCCTCGAACAAACGCCCGAAGCGCATATACGCGCGATCTACGTCCGACAACTCCTCCTCACCGATCACGGAAGCCAGCGAACGCGCGTCCTGCACCTTGGCATACGCCGCGAACAGCTGATTGGAGACCGCCGCGTGATCGGCTCTGGTGTAGCCCTCGCCTATGCCGTCCTTCATCAGTCTCGACAGCGACAGCAGCACCGAAAGTCCGGGATATATCCCCTTCTGGTCAAGCTCTCTGTCGAACACGATCTGCCCCTCTGTGATATACGCCGTAAGGTCGGGGATAGGGTGGGTAATATCATCATTAGGCATCGTGAGAATGGGGATCTGCGTTACCGAGCCTGTGCTTCCCTCAATGACCCCCGCGCGCTCGTACAGCGACGCGAGATTTGAGTACAGATATCCCGGGTATCCCTTTCTTCCGGGGATCTCGCCCTTCGACGACGAGAACTCACGCAGCGCTTCCGCATAGGAGGTCATATCCGTCATAATTACCAGAATGTGCATATTCTTCTCGAACGCCAGGTATTCCGCGGCGGTAAGCGCGCACAGCGGCGTGAGAAGACGCTCGATTATAGGATCGCTCGAAAGGTTTAAGAACATACAAACGCGCTCTATCGCGCCCGTCTCCACGAACGAGCGTCTGAAATAATCCGCTACGTCGTTCTGAACGCCCATAGCGGCGAACACTATCGCGAAATCGCCCGAGTTTTCACCTGTGAGCTTCGCCTGCTTTACGATCTGCACCGCGAGCTTGTTGTGTGAAAGTCCCGAACCGGAGAATATCGGCAGCTTCTGTCCGCGGATAAGCGTCATAAGGCAGTCTATCGAGGAGATGCCCGTGTGGATATAGTTACGCGGATACTGCCGCGCCACGGGGTTCAAGGATTTTCCGTTTACGTCGCCCATTTTCTCGGGGAACACCGCGCCTAAGCCGTCAATAGGCTTGCCCGCGCCGTTGAAGACGCGTCCGAGCATTTCCTCGGCAAGCGGTATCTCAAGCGGTCTGCCCGAAAAAATAGTCTTAGTGTTATTAAGGGAAATTCCGTTCGTTCCCTCAAATACCTGCAAAATGACTTTATCGCCCTCAAGCTCCACCACGCGCCCTATGCGCTCTGTGCCGTCATTGAGGCGTATGCGGGCTATTTCGTCATATGCCGCGCCCTTTACGCCCTCAAGCGCTACCAGAGGTCCGTTTATATCTTTCAGTCCTACATACTGCAAATTCATATTTTATGCACTTTCTCCTTTCAAGCCCCGCGCTCATCGGAAAACCGCGCAGGACCTCGGGATCATCAAACAGTAAGATCGCCTATCTTATCCTCGATCTCGTCAAAGTATTCGTTGAACTTCTTAAGATCGTCGTTCGGGATATCGTACTTCATCTTGACCGCCTTGTCGAACAGTCCCGTCGCCATGATATCCGACAGCGGAACGCCCGTTTTCAGCGCGTCAAGCGATTTATCGTAAAGCTCGCAGATGACCTTCATCATAAGCCGCTGCTTTTCGAGCGGAACGTAGGTATCGTCCTTATGATACGCGTTCTGCTGCAAGAACCCGACGCGCACCACGCGCGCGGTCTCGATAGCCAGCTTCTGGTCGTCGGGGAGAACGTCCGCGCCGATGAGCTTTACTATCTCCATAAGCTTCGTCTCTTCCTGGAGAATATTGGAGATCTCCTGGCGCAGCTTCATAAAATCGGGGCTGACATTTTTATTGAAATAGTCCGAAAGGTCGTCTATATACTCGGAATAGCTCGTATTCCAGTCGATAGCGGGATAGTGACGCGCGTAAGCCAGCGACTTGTCAAGCGCCCAGAAGCAGCGCACAAAGCGCTTGGTGTTCTGCGTAACAGGCTCGGAAAAGTCCGAACCCTGCGGAGATACCGCGCCGATTATCGTGACGCTGCCCTCCGTGCCGTTGAGGTTCTCGACATAGCCCGCGCGCTCGTAGAATTCGGAGAGGCGGCTGGGAAGATACGCCGGAAAACCCTCCTCGGCGGGCATCTCCTCCAAACGTCCCGATATTTCACGAAGCGCTTCCGCCCATCGCGAGGTGGAATCCGCCATAATAGCGATGTGATAGCCCATATCGCGGTAATATTCGGCTAAGGTGATACCCGTGTAGATGCTCGCCTCACGCGCCGCTACGGGCATATTTGAGGTGTTGGCGATAAGCACCGTTCTGTCGGTAAGCGGACGGTTGGATTTAGGGTCGATAAGCTCCCCGAACTCCTCAAGCACCTGCGTCATCTCGTTGCCGCGCTCGCCGCAGCCGATGTACACGATAATGTCCGCGTC
>CAYPWI010000280.1:0-3647 GCA_964414395.1 uncultured Ruminococcus sp. | reverse complement strand
TGATTATGGCGATGAACATTCCGTAGATCGCGATGCCGAGCGCCGATTTTATCATTTCGGGGAGGATGCTTCCGACCAATGCGCCGACCGCCGTTCCGCCCGACCAGAACAGATAGGGCAGCAGGATAAGCCCATACATATATTTAGGCGGGAGATCCTCTCCCTTGCCCGAGGCTACCGCGAACACCTCGTCTGTCACGCAGAACGAGACGGCAAGTCTGTGCCATATGTTGAACTTGCTGTCGAGCTTCTGCGAGAGCGACAGGCTCATCAGCGCGTAGCGCAGATTTATTATCAGTTGTGCCAGAGCCATTTCGGCGTAAGAGCCGCCCGCCGCGATTATCCCGATGCCCGCGACCTGTCCCGCGCTGGTGACGTTGGTAAGTGAGATAAGTATCGCGGTTATGGCGGGTATGCCCATATTGACGGCGGTGATGCCGAACGTGAACGATACCGATAAATAGCCGAGCGCGATGGGCAGTCCGTCTTTTATTCCGTCTTTGAATTTCAGTTCTTTCATTTTATGCTTATTTGAATGGAAATTTCAAAAACGCGGTTCGCTCGCCTAACTCACGGAGAACGCCGCGCTTCGCGCGGCATTCTCCGTGAGTTGCGTTTTGAAATTTCATCTCCCGTCTTTCCTAAGTTTATGAATTGGTTTTACGGCGTTTTTTCCGCATTTTGGAAGAAAATGCCGTTTGAACATCTATTCTTTATTCTATCACTTTTATAATAGTTTTTCAAGGGGATTTTCTTAAAATTCAAAAAACCGACAAAAAGATATTGCATTTTTGAGAAAAATATGTTAAAATATAATGTGTATCGCTTTGGCTTTGCCGTTTTCCTTATCTGTGACGGGGAAAACGGCAAAGAAGCAATAGCACCCGGGCGGTCGAGGGGGCGTGCGCTGTGAATGAAAAATTGCCGTATCTTCGGGAAAAGGCTAACCGCCTTCCGCTGGAGCCCGGCGTGTATCTGATGAAGAATTCCGACGGGGAGATCATCTACGTCGGCAAGGCCAAGGCGCTTAAAAACCGTGTCACGTCCTATTTCAGGTCGAATTCTCAGCATACCGCCAAGACCTTGAAGCTTGTCGATAATATCCGCGACTTTGATTTTATAGTCACGCGCAGCGAGCTTGACGCTTTAGTCCTCGAGTGCAGCCTGATAAAGCTTCATCAGCCGAAGTACAACATTCTTCTAAAAGATGACAAGGGGTATAATTACATCAAAATATCCCGAGAGGATTATCCGCGGCTGACCTACACACTCAACACCAACGACAAGAACGCGGATTATATAGGTCCGTTCACGAGCGGCTTCACCGTGAAGCAGGCGGTCGAGGAAGCGAATACGATCTTTATGCTGCCGACCTGCAAGAAGAAGTTCCCGCGCGACTTCAACAAGGAGCGTCCCTGTCTCAACCGCCATATAAAGCGCTGCATGGGCGTTTGCGAGGGGAAGATCTCCTCCGAGGAATACAAGAAGATCATCGCCGAGGCGATAGACTATCTTGAAAGCGGCAGCAAGACCTCCGTGGAGGAGCTCACCGCGCAGATGGAACAGGCGGCGGAGGCTCTCGACTTCGAGAAAGCCGCGCGCCTACGCGACAGAATAGCCGCCATAACGCGGCTTACTTCTCAACAGAAGATACTCGATTACAAGCAGGAATACGACATAGTTGGCGCGGCGCAGAACGTCGGTATGGCGAGCGTCGCGGTCATAAAATACAGAGGCGGACGGCTCATCGACAAGCAGAACTTCTTCCTCGGGGAGGAGTACGAGCAGGGCGCTATGCGGCGCGATTTTCTGCTCAATTATTACTCCGCCGACGAGGATATCCCACGCGAGATCTACGTCGATGAGGAATTCGACGATATGGAGCTGTTGGCGCAGATGCTCAAAGAGCAGACGGGTCACGCGGTGAAGTTCGTCGTGCCGCACCGCGGCGAGGGCATGGCGCAGATAATGCTCGCGAAGAAAAACGCGGGTGAGTATCTGGCGCTCAAGGTCGGGCGCACCGCCAAGGAGATCGCCGCGCTCGAGGATCTCAAAACCATGTTGGGGCTGGAAAAAGTTCCCAATATTATAGAAAGCTACGATATCTCAAACTTCGGCGAAACGGGAATGGTCGGCGGTATGATCGTATACCGCAACGGCAGACCGTTCAAGGCGGGGTATCGGAAGTTCACCATAAAGACCGTCGAGGGGCAGAACGACTATGCTTGTATGCAGGAAGTTCTGCGGCGGCGGCTGACGCGCTATCTCGAGCATGACGAGGATTTTTCGCCATTGCCCGATCTGATACTCCTTGACGGCGGTCAGGGGCATATCTCGGCGGTGTCGGAGGTCCTCGATGAATTGAAGATAGACGTTCCGCTGTTCGGGTTGGTCAAGGACAGCAAGCACCGCACCCGCGCCATAGCGAGGGCGGGGGGAGAGATCGAGATCAAGTCCAACCGCGCGTTATTCGCGCTGCTTACGAACATTCAAGACGAGGTACACCGCTATTCGATAACGTTCCAGCGCGTCAAGCATAAGCAGAAGACCTATTCCATGGAATTATGCGAGGTAAAGGGCATAGGGGAAGCCAAGGCGCGGGCGCTTCTTCAAGCGTTCAAGACCAAGGCTGCTATGAAGGAAGCCACCCCGGAGCAGCTCCGCGCGGCGGCTAAGATAAGCGAAGAAAAAGCCAACGAGCTTTACGAATTTATACAAGAGAGATTTTAGTGAAGCACTGACCGAAAAAGAAGTGCTTTCAGGCAGCCGAGAAGCCCTCAGATGCGAGGAATCCGCACCGCGGCTAGCCTTTGTGGCTGCCGCGGTGCAGGTGACGACGCAGATGAGGGGTTATCGGCTGCCTGAGTTGGGGGAAATTATGAGAGTTATTACGGGCACTGCCAAGGGGCGCAGACTTATCACGGTGGAAGGCACGGAGCTTGTCCGACCGACCACCGACAGAGTAAAGGAAGCGATTTTCAGCGCCATTCAATTTGAGATACAGGGCGCTGTGGTGCTGGATTTGTTCGCGGGGAGCGGTCAGCTCGGCATCGAGGCGCTGTCAAGGGGAGCCGCCGAGTGCCATTTCGTGGACAACGCCGCGCCGTCTGTCAAGGCGGTAAGGCAGAATATAGAGCACTGCGGATTTACGGAGCAGGCGCAGGTACATTCGATGCCGTTTTCGGCGTTCTTGAAGTCGGCGCGGCAAAAGTTCGACATAGCGCTGCTCGATCCGCCGTATGAGCGCAAGCTCATTCAGAAGGCGCTGCCGCTGCTCATTCCCAAGATGTCCGAGCGCGGCGTTATCGTGTGCGAGCACGAGCGCGAGTGCACGCTCCCCGCCGACGCGGACGGCTTCGAGCTTGTAAAGCTGCTGCGGCACGGCGGGATATCGCTTTCGATATACCGCAGACCAAATCCCGAGGAACAGCCTCGGAAAGAGGAGGGGATCTTGTGAAAACAGCTATTTATCCCGGAAGCTTCGACCCCGTGACGAACGGGCATCTGGATATTATCAAACGCGCGACGACCATGTTCGACAAGCTGGTGGTGGTGGTTTTGATAAACCCGCTGAAAACCTACAGCTTCTCCATTCCGGAGCGCGTGGCGCTGCTTTCCAAGGCGGCGGGCGACATTCACAATGTGGA
>CAYPWI010000279.1:0-3659 GCA_964414395.1 uncultured Ruminococcus sp. | reverse complement strand
ACCGCGCGGCATTACCCTGCCAAGGGTTAATTACATACCGACGGCTCGGCAGCCAAAAAAAGAGAAAAGAGCCCCGTCCGCGCTCGACGGACAAAGAGCCCCGTCCGCGCTCACGGACAAAAAGCGCCGTCCGCGGTCGGCGGAAAAAAGTTTTTGTCAACTTTTTTGAAAAAGTCTTCCCTTATTTTCCAGTATTCTTTGGGCGTTCTTGAAAAGAATGTTCTCCATGTCCTTCTCGGTTATCGGCTCCTGATATACCGCCTGAACGTACATTCTCGGATTGCAGATCGGATAGTCCGTGCCGAATATCAGCCGCTCGCTGCCCACTTCCTTCACACCGTGCGCGATCAGCCCGTAGCGGAATATCCCCGTGCCCGAAAGATCGAGATAGTAATTATCGTTCTTCTTTATGCGCTCGAGATGGCGCAAAAACTGCTCCTTGTCGCCCGGGTGCGCCGCTATGAAGATCACCTCGGGGTGGTCCTCAACCATCTTGTCGATCTCCTTCTGCTCCGTCGCTATGGTGTGGAAGCTCACCGGAAGATGATAGTGCCCCGCCGCTTCCAACAGCTCGCCCAAGTCTCTGCGTGAATAGTCGCTCCAGCCGTGCATATACGGCACCAGCTCCCCCACCAGTCCGAAGCCCTGACCGTGACGCAGCTCTATCTCCTCAAGCGACTCCTTCACGAAGTCCGGGTGAATGTGAAAGCCCGCCGTGTATGCTTCTCCCAGCTGCTTCTTGATCTCGTGGGCGCGGTCATTACATTCCTTGATGTATCCGAAGCCGCCGCCGTACTTCTTCTTCATGATCACCGAGCCGCAGATGTGCGATATCCCCGCCCTTTTCGCGTCCTCGATACACTGACTCGCGGACGGTTTGAAGCTGTCGGGATAGAAGCAGTAAAAATCTTCCTCCGAAAGATAGGGGTGCGTGTGAAAGTCTATGATCTTGATATCATTCATCGGGAATACCTCCATTTTTTTAGAATACCGTTTGCGTTCCGATTACAGTATACTATATTTTCCCCGAAATGTCAATGTTTTTTTGACGGAACGTCGGGAGCGGGCGTGAACGGAACAGGGCGGCTTCTTGACATTTCCCGACAAATGTGGTATAATGTATATATGTGTTTATGTATCGCCGCGCCGACGCTGCCGATATGTGTATCCGCCTTGCGGGACGTTATCTGCCGCAAATTCGCGGACAGAAAGTGTGATCTTGTGGAAAACGAAAATTCCGCTCCGAAAAAGTCCGAGAGGATCATATCATGGCTTTCCGCCAAGACGAACGGAAAAGACCTGATATGGGTGGCGCTGCTGTATCTGGCGGGCGTCGCCGTCCACTTCGTTATAGGGAACTTCCCGAGAAAGGTGAACGTGCTCGCGGACGAGGCGCTGTATTTCTCCATGGCGCAGAGCATACACAACGGCGGCGGTCCGCTCTGCCTCAACGCTCATACCGGATTTAACAAGGTGATGTATCCGCTTTTGCTTTCGCCGCTGTTCGGGATAGACGATCCCGTAATGAGAGTGAAGATGATCACGCTGTTCAACAGCGCGCTTATCTTGTCGTCGGTGTTCTTGGTCTATCTCATCGGAAAAGAGCTGAAGCTTTGCCGCGGAACTATGATCTTAGCGGTGCTCATAACGCTTCTCTTCCCCGATCTGATGTACTCAAACTCGTTTATGTCGGAGAACCTCGCCTTTCCGCTCGTGCTTCTGGCGGTATGGGTGTGGCTCAAGAGCGAGGGGTGTGAAAAACGCGGGCGGCGGCTCGTTTATTCGGCGGCGCTGGGCTGTCTCGGCTATATCGGCTATCTCTGCAAGGATACGTTTTTGGCGTTTCTGCTGACCTTCGCGGTGTTCGAGCTTTTGTATCCGCTTTTTCTGTTCTTGGTTTACCGCAAGGACGCGCCCGATAAGAAAATACGGGAATATTACAACGTGAACGCTCTTATCGGCTGCGGAACGGCGATCACGGTCTTTACTTTGTGCTTCGTACTCGGCAATATACTGCTGTTCGGCGGCGGCGCGAACCACGGCGGGGTGATCTCGGGCGGGCTGAACAAGCTGTTCGGCAACGCTTACGCGTTCTTCTATTTGCTGTACGCGTTCGTGTATTACCTCTCAGCCTCGGTCATTGCGGTGCTGGCGCTGCCGATCGTCCTTCCCGCGGCGCGCTTTAAGGAAACGGAACGCGATACGCAGAGCGTGTTTTCATTCCTTATCCTGTATCTGGTCATCTCCTGCGCGATGGTCGCGTACACTATCGGCATCAATGAGGATATAGGCGCGTCGCTGCCGAGAGTTCATCTGAGGTATATGGGAGCGATACTGCTGCTTTTGATCGTCGTGTTCCTCAAATTCCAGCAAGACAAGCCCGAGGAGCGCGTATCGTGGAAGCAATGCGCCGCCACAGTGATGATCTCCGCCTTGGCGTGCGCCGTTATGAAGGGCATAAACTACGTTACGATCGATCAGTCGATGTTAAACGTCTATCTGATGATGTCGGAGAAGCTGCCGCCTCTTACGCACGTCAAGGACGATCTGGTGTTCTATCCCGCTTCCGCGGCGTTTTTCCTGATATTGACGGCAGTCGCGCTGATCGTCGTCTACTATAAAAACAGGTCTTCACGGAAGGCGGCGGTCATATTCGCCGCGTTTACGCTGGCGGTCTGCTTCCAAAACAACAGGCTGGAGATCGAGGAATACAGGACCGATTTCAGCGCGGATCCCGAGATGATAAGCGAGATCATGGCGGCGAACGGCTATCTTGACGATATCGGCGGTCAGAAGCGGATATTGTATATCTCGAACGAGAACCGCGCCGAAAATTCCAAGCTCCTGATAACATATTTCGATCACACGGAGAACATCTGTCACTCCAATGTGAAGGATATCGGGGAAATGGCTGGGGAAAGCGGCGTTATAGATGTTCGAAACGCCGAGTTTCGGACGAATTTTTACGGGTTTACGTACAGCTATGACAGATTTGACGGGTTTGACTACATTATAACGGACGGCGGCTCGGAGATAGAGCTAAAGGGCGTTACGCCGATAAGCGAGGCGAGCGGGGATTTTTACGCGCTGTATAAAAACGACGACCCCGCGGCGGTGGAGATAATTCCGCGAGAATAAGTCCGATCGTCACCGAGAACCCCGCGCGATATAACGCGGCGCGCCGTTTATAGGAAAAATGTGTCCGATGTATTAAATAAAAGCGAGGCAGTTTGATAAACACGTGAGCGGCATACGCGACCTATAATTCGGATAAAGCAGTCGGTGATACTTGGGTCATAATTGCGAAGGATAGCAAAATCGCTTGCATCACCGATCGTAAAAAGTGTGTCAAATGTTTCCGATAAAAGCGAGACAGTCGGATAAACACGTGAGCGGCTTACGCGACCTATAATTCGGATAAAGCAGTCGGTGATACATTGGGCATAACGGTGAAAGATAACAAAATCGCTTAGATCTCCGATTTGTTAAGTCAAACATAACCTATAGCCGCCGCAGCAAACTCTTGTCAACCTACGGACGGCTTACGCGACCTATAATTCGGATAAGGCAGTCGGTGATACTTTGGTCATTGAGTTAAAAGATCAGTAAAATCGTTTAAAGCTCCGAAAAATGCGGGAGGGAGGGGGTGAGGGAGAGGG
>CAYPWI010000278.1:0-3666 GCA_964414395.1 uncultured Ruminococcus sp. | reverse complement strand
AACGCGGACAACAAGGTCTCGCTCTTCACGCGCTATATCGATCTCGAAACGGGCAAATTCGAGAGCAGAATAGTCAACAAAAACAAGTGATTTCGGAGGACGCTATGAGCGAATATCATTTCAAGTATCACCCCGATCCCATAGCCACGGGAACATTCAACACCGATAAAACCGTCACCTGTGACTGTTGCGGCAAGCAGACGGATGTGTACTATACAAGCCCGTTCTACACAACGGCTAAGGTAAGTTCTCTTTGTCCCGAGTGCATAGCGAGCGGAGAGGCGGCAAAGAAGTTCAAGGGCGAGTTCCTTGACCCGGAAGCCGCCGAGGGCGTATCCGATAAAGCGAAGATCGACGAGCTGGTTCACCGCACCCCCTCTTTCCACTCATGGCAGGAACCGATGTGGATAGCGCACTGTGACGACTTCTGCGCGTTCCTCGGCACAAAGACCTGGGAAGAAGCCGAGAAAATGGGCATAGCCTCGGATATCGAGGAGAACTACAGCGAGGAGGACACCGGTTGGAGCTTCGAGGAAGCCCGTGAACACATGGAGAACAACGGCGATCCGGTTTTCAAGTGCTTGCACTGCGGGAAGTATTTTATCTATCTTGACTTTGATTAAGGTGTATTATGGAAATAATCAATGAAGCAAGCGAAAAATTTAAGGACAATCAAGACGAGCTTTGCGGTATGCTGTTTGATATGCTGCGGCGCATAAACGCGCTTGAACGTGAGTTTGTCGCGCGTGATAAGCAATTGTTCGAGGAGAAGAGATTTTCCGAGACTAAGGCTATGTTCGCGGAATATCGCGAGCGTTACGGGGAGATCGTGGGGGACAAATGCACCGAAAAGCTGCTCTCCAAACCCTACGGAATGTCGCTGAATACCCCGATACTTTACGCGTTCGCCAAGGAGGATTTCGTCGGCGTTGACGGGAAAGAGTGTGTTGTGACATTCCAGATGAACGCCCCGAAAAGAGCGGTCATTGAGTTCAGATTCAAGCGCAGTTCAAAGGAGCGGGCGGATAAATTCACGCTGATAAAACAGGGTGAGAAGTGGCGCGTCAACGCGCACGACTGGTGGACGGAATATGACCGTGTGTGGCACAGAGGGCATATTTGACAATTGACAATGTATAATGGATAATGGACAATTATCCGGTGGTAAAGCTCGTAAAGACGCTTGATAAAGAAAAGGCATAAAGCCTTTGAAAGGACTTTATGCCTTGGAATATGACGGTTTACGACCTTGTTTCCATTCCCTTTAATTTTTCTATAAGCTCATCGATCTTTGCCTTTTCGGTGTCGTCTACAGTAGCTTTTACACGTTCAAGATAATTTATATTATCTATAACGTCGCCGACTGTTAAGGATTTTTGTGACATTTTGCTCCCCCCTTTTTCGTTTTTTCCTTGTAATGTCATTATAACACAGCCGAGGAAATTTGTCAAGGCGGGAGAAAAAATTGATAATGGACAATTTTAGGGGGCGTGGTTATGGAGTTACCGACTATTGAATTTTGGTTTGATTACGGCTGTTGCTTGTGGTGTGACGAAGGAGCTTTTGGTGTGTATAACTTACCCATACCGGACAGCTTGAAAAACGAGGTGGAAGCCTTTGAAGATGAGTTCTGGGATTTTCTTGATGACAGTGACCCGGGAGGACCGCCTGCGTGGACGATAGAGCAGACATACGCCTTTTTTGACCGCGCGGAGATCGTCTGTCAAAAGCTTCAAGAGGAGCTTCGCGGAAAATACACGGTAATAAACCGTCTCGATCGTGGCAGAAAAGATTATTGCGACCCGGAGGGCTGGATAGATACCCGAACGTGAGACCGCAATTTCAAAATAACAATTTACAGGAGGAATTATTATGAACGAATTGGAACTGAAATACGGCTGCAACCCCAATCAGAAGCCGTCGCGCATTTTTATGGAGAACGGCAAGGATCTGCCCATTGAGGTGCTGAACGGCAAGCCGGGCTACATCAACTTTATGGACGCGTTCAACGGGTGGCAGCTCGTTAAGGAACTGAAAGCCGCGACGGGCTATCCCGCGGCGACTTCATTCAAACACGTTTCCCCCGCGGGAGCGGCAATAGGACTTCCGCTGACGGAGACGCTTGCCAAGATCTATTGGGTGGACGATCTCGGAGAGTTGTCGCCGCTCGCCTGCGCGTATGCCAGAGCAAGAGGAGCGGACAGAATGTCAAGCTATGGTGATTTCATCGCGCTGTCAGACAAGTGTGACGTGTCCACTGCGAAGATCATTCAGCGCGAGGTCTCGGACGGAATCATAGCGCCCGATTATGAGCCCGAAGCGCTTGAAATTCTGAAATCCAAGCGCAAGGGAACTTATAACATTATCAAGATCGACCCGAATTATGTTCCCGAGCCGATAGAGCATAAGCAGGTGTTCGGCGTGACGTTCGAGCAGGGCAGAAACGAGCTTGTTATCAACGACGAGCTTTTCGCGAACCGTCCCACCAAGAACAAGAACATTCCCGAGAGCGCCATTCACGACCTCGCGATCGCGATGATCACGCTGAAATATACGCAGTCCAACTCCGTGGCTTACGCCTGCGGCGGACAGGCTATCGGCATAGGCGCGGGGCAGCAGTCGAGAATTCATTGCACGCGTCTCGCGGGCACAAAAGCCGACAATTGGTATCTGCGCCAGTCGCCGACGGTCATGAACCTTCAATTCGTTGATGATATTCGCCGCGCCGACCGCGATAACACCATAGATCTCTACATCGGCGAGGACTATATGGACGTTCTTGCCGAGGGCGAGTGGCAGAAGTTCTTCAAGGTGAAGCCCGAGGTGTTCACGCGCGAGGCAAAGCGCGAGTGGCTCGATACAATGAAAGGCGTAGCGCTGGGTTCGGACGCGTTCTTCCCGTTCGGAGACAACATCGAAAGAGCGCACAAAAGCGGCGTGGAGTATATAGCCCAGCCGGGAGGTTCTATCCGTGACGACAACGTTATCGAGACCTGTGATAAGTACGGGATAGCTATGGCGTTTACGGGGATAAGATTGTTCCACCACTGATAGTTGTTAGAGAATAGTAGTTAGTTGTTAGTTGCTGACGGAGTACGGTGAGTTGAACAGGGGTGTTTTATGTTTTCTTTGAATGACAAGGTCTTGATCAAAAATACCGGCATCATCGGTACTGTGGTAAATGTCTCCGAGGATAACGGCGCGCCTTTGTATGTCGTTGAAAGCGATACTCCTTACTCCGAGGGCGGATACGGCGGAAAGTGGAAGTTGTACGACTGCCGCGCGGAGGAGATCGCGAGTGCTGAAAGTATGGGAACGGACGGGGTTCTTGGGATAGTCTGAGACCTTGCTGTCTAGAGCAAATTTCAAAATTAAGCGCCTTGAACCAAAATCAAGGCGCTTTTAAGAAGTGTTTACTCATTATAAGGAGGGTTATATGCTGAAAACAGTAAAAGGTTATTACGATGGCGATCAAATAATCGTAAGCGATGTTGACCGTCAAATGCTGCGCGCGGGAGACGAACCACTATATTGAGCAAGCTTAACGCCCCTGAGGAGTCGATTGCGGAGTGACGTATGCGTATTATAAAGTCAAAGACCTATGTTGAGCGCGGAATGACAGCAGAAGAAATTGTATTGAATCCAACTAATTTTTTAGTATATAAT
>CAYPWI010000277.1:0-3671 GCA_964414395.1 uncultured Ruminococcus sp. | reverse complement strand
GTTCTCATTATAATAGTACATCATGGAGAAGGTCAGCTTGTGATAGTTCTCCGAACGGTACTCGGGCGCGGTGCGGAAGTAGTTGAGCGTGTCGTTCATAAAGCCCATATCCCACTTGTAGTCATACCCCAGACCGCCTTGGTTCACCGGCTTTGTAACGTTGGGGAAGTTGGTGGAGTCCTCCGCGAAGAGCATACACGAGGGCAGGCGTTCCTTGAGACCGCCGTTCATCGTCCTGATGAAGTCCACGCCGTTGCCGTTCACGCCGCGGCGTTCCTCGCCCTGCCAGAAGATGATGCGGCTGATAGCGTCCATGCGTATACCGTCGAAGTGGAATTCCTTCAGCCAATAATACGCGCATGATTGGAGAAAGCTCCTCACCTCGCCGCGCGAGTGCATAAAGTTGCAGCTGCCCCACTCGCTGACCCCAACGTCGCTGTTGGGATATTCGTAGAGCGCCGTGCCGTCGTATTTCCCTATCCCGTAATCGTCCACCGCGAAGTGTACCGGCACGAAGTCCATAACGGCGGCAATATCGTTTTTGTGGAGCTTGTCGATAAGCTCCATAAGCTGTGAAGCCGTGCCATAGCGCGAAGTCGGCGCGAAGAAGCCCGTATTCTGATACCCCCATGACTCGTCGCACGGGTGCTCGGACAGCGGCAGAAATTCCACACAATTATAACCCGTCTTTTTAAGATACTTTATAAGCTCATCGGCAAGCTCCGTATAATTGAGCCACGAGCCGTCCTTGTGACGCTTCCAGGAGCCCGCGTGAAGCTCGTAGATATTAAGCGGCTTGTTCTTGAAGTCGGAACGGGCGCTCATCCACTTCTCATCGCCGAAGCTGTATTCCGAAAGATCGCGCAGCACGGAACGCCACTCGGGGCGAAGCTCCATTCCGTAACCGTAAATATCGCAATGGTCGGTATATCCCCCGCCGCGCTTGTAGATCCTGTGGAAGTAGCGATCTCCCGCCTTCGCCCTGTCCGTCCACACCTCGAAGAAGTTGCCGTCGCCCACGCGGTTCATCTCGTACTCGTAGCTCTCGGTGAAGTCGCCGAGAAGCGTTACCCTCTCCGCGTTCGGCGCGAAAACGCGGAAGATCCACCCGCCGCCCTCGCGGTGAGCGCCGAGGTATTGATAAACATCAAAATTCTTTCCCGTATAAAAGCTGTAAAAATCCATATGATCCACTCCCGATATAATTATAATACAAAAAAGCGCCAAGCCCTTAAATACAGACTTGACGCTCTCATATAATATGCGGTTTTGAATTTGTTACGGAATATCGCCAATATGCAATTCACTTGTTACGATCCCCATTGCTTCCAGCTTTGCCTTTACCAGCTGTAATTGATATTCCGCTTCTTTTTGAGAATCGTTACTTTTGACAATTCTTTGAAGTATCGCAAAAGTATCAATCAAATTGACCGCCAACTCTTTATCCTGCATTTTGTTCACCCCCATTGTCAAATTTAATTGCTTATATTATAACACGTTTTAAGGAAGTTGTCAAGTCCGTATTCGGTTTTCAAGGAGCTTGCAAGATAATAACGGCTGTAAGGTGCTTTTGTTTATTGTGATATTATAATTCCGTAAATCAGCAACAACATCTTGACTACCGTCGCATAATATGCTATAATAGAATTATAACAGCATACCGCGAAAAATTCAATCGGCGGTTTATCCGCGCCGTCGGATTTACGACCTTTGATATGATCAGTCTAAAAACGGAGGGATATTATGGATCTTCGGGTAAAGAAAACCAAAAGCGCCATCATCAACTCGTTCTTGCAGCTGCGCTCCAAAAAGCCGCTCGAACGCATCAGCGTAAAAGAACTGTCCGACCTCGCCGAGATAAACAAGGCGACGTTTTATCTTCATTACAAAGACATCTACGACCTTTCTGAGTCGCTGGAAAACGAGCTTATCGACAGCGTGCTCGGCAGCATACTTCACCCCGACGCGGTGCTCTCCGAGCCTAAGGTGTTCATTCGCGAGCTGATAGACGGGTTTATCTCCAATCAATCGCTTATCGACATCATTTTCTCCGACGGCAGGCGGGGACTGCTGGTAGACCGTATCGAAAACAAGATACGCGGCTTTATTTTCGAGAACTATCCGCAGTGCAAGGATGTTCCCGAGATAAATATCCTGCTCAGCTATACGATAAAGGGCGGGTACTACGCGTTCACGGACAACGTGAAATACGATACCGCTATCCGAGCCGAAATAATCAGCGAAATGGCGGAGCAGCTGACCAAATGCTTTTTCAGCGACTGACAAGCGAGGTTAGGGGGCTGAGAGCCCCGCACATAAGCCGCCGGTCTGCCGTTCGGATCTCAATGTCACCGATATCGCTTTCCGCGCCGCCCGAAAGTGCCACGAATTTATAATACTAATACCTGACTGAAAACAGACAATCTTTGCGGTCTGATTTTCGCAATACTGCGTTGTCGTCCTTGCAAGGCGTCAGCCTTGCTGCGTCCTCCGCCTTGTCTTGCAAAAATCATCCTCGCAAATCTTTGTCTGTTTTCAATCAGGAATTAGTATAAAAGCGAACTTTACCGATAAACTAAGACCGCCCCGTTTCCGGAGCGGTCTGGTTATCTTCAAGAATATCATTCTTTTTTTGTATAGATTGGAAGAACGTTTTCCACTGCCTTCTTGCCGAACTCGCTGTCATTGGTGACGATATGCAGCGCCAAGCCGTTCAGGTGTGGCTTTGCCGCCTCGCCAAGCGCGGGGAAAATGACCTTGTTTCCGTCCTCGGTGAGCTCCGCTATCAACAGATAGCCTTCCGTGCCGTTAAGGCGCACGCCGCGCAGCCAAAGCTTCTCAACGCCGCTCAGTCCCTTCGCCGCCTCGCACAGCTTGTTGGAAAGCACCATAGGGTACGGGTCGGGCGCGTAAACATCCGCAGGAGTTTCGGGCGTGATTACATGGCGCGCGTGACCCTGCGAGTGTATCTGCTTCTGCTCGTACCAGTTCAGCGCCATTGAACGCGGTATCTGCAAATTGTCGGAGAACGGGTTTACAACTATCCCCCAGCACTGCGCGCCGCCCTCGAGAACAGAGGCGATGCTGTCGAAGTCCAGCGTCATGGTCCAAGGCTTTTTGGTATTGTCCACATTCCACTTGTCGAGCTCCGCGTTATCCGTAAATACCGGGATAATGTCGTTGTCCCCGCCGTGAAGGAGCATAAAGGTGACGTTGGTGTTGTCCTTTACTACGAGCCTTCCGTTTTTCGATATGGGTTCCTCGGAAAGAATGACAGGCGTGAGCAATCTCGCACGGAGAACAAGCTCGTCCGCTATCTGCCCGAGTATCTCGGCAGCGGCTTTCTTGTCGTTCTTGAACGCGTCCTTGTACTTTTCTATAAGAGCGCTGAGCTTGGGGTTGCTCGTTTTTTGGTTGATTAAAAGTTCACTAGCCATAAATGACCTCCGATTTTTTATTATGAGCGGCGGTTCCTTAATTCCCGATAATAGCCGCTATGGAGATATCGTCGCGGCTGCCGCAGCGCGAACGCGTTTTCAGATGCTCCGCCAGCGGAGAAGTAGCCCCGTCCTCTACGGCGGTCAGCACGCGCCGCCCGAATTTCAGAAAATCGCCCTCGTTTACGAATGAGTTTATAAGTCCGTCGCTGGAAAGCATCACGCCCGATATCC
>CAYPWI010000276.1:0-3678 GCA_964414395.1 uncultured Ruminococcus sp. | reverse complement strand
AGACCATCGGAGCGGATATCACGGCGCTGGGCTTCAACGTGGATTTCGCGCCTGTCGCCGATGTGGATATATCGCCGACTAATGAGCTTGGCGACCGCATTTTCAGCGACGACCCCGAAGTCGTCGCGAATATGGTGTCAAATGTGGTGAGCGGGCTTCGTTCCTCGGGAGCAGCCGCGACTTTAAAGCACTTCCCGGGGCTCGGCGCGGAGGACGGCAACACCCACACGGCGACCTCAATCATAATAGACCGCACATATGAGCAGCTTCGTTTGGAGGAATTCGTTCCGTTCAGGAGCGGCATAGCGGCGGGAGCGGAGTTCGTTATGGTGGGACATCAGAAGGTGTCCGCGTTCGGGGATGATCTGCCCGCCGATCTCTCATATAAGGCGGTGACGGAGATGCTTCGCGGGGAGCTTGACTTTGACGGTATCGCGATAACCGACGCGCAGCGCATGAACACTATAGCGGGCGTTTACGGAGCGGGGACGGCGGCGGTTATGTCCGTTAAGGCGGGGATAGATATGATCTTGTCCCCGAGCGACCTTGACGCGGCGTTCAACGCTGTATATAACGCGGTTCTGTCGGGCGAGATCTCCGAAGAGCGCATAAATGAGAGCGTAACGCGAATACTTACTTTAAAGCAGAAAATGGGACTTTTGGCGTGATCCGGAAAAATTTGTTTCGGATGTTGACAAATTCTTATAATTGTGGTATATTAAATATATGATAGGGAAATATTCCGCGGTCAGCGGAAAATAATAGATCAATTTTCAAGTGAGGTATTGCTATGTCATTAAGAATTGAGACCGAGGCTAATCGCTGCCTTAACTGCAAAAATCCGCAGTGCGCGAAGTTTTGCCCCGTGCATACACCTATTCCGCAGCTGATACAGATGTTCAAGAACGGAAAGGTCATGGACGCGGGCGCGGCGCTGTTCGAGAACAATCCTTTGAGCGTAGTTTGTGCTATGGTGTGCAATCATGAGGCGCAGTGCGCAGGTCATTGCGTTCTCGGAAAGAAGGACACGCCCGTACAGTTCTACGAGATCGAGAAATTCGTTTCCGACGCGTATCTCAGCCGTATCCGCCCGAAGGTCGCACCGCCGAACGGAAAGCGCGTGGCGGTCATCGGCTCGGGTCCCGCGGGTATCACGGTTGCGGTCATTCTCGCGCAGAACGGCTACAGCGTGACGATCTTCGAGCGCAAGAACGACATTGGCGGTATGCTCCGCTACGGTATCCCCGAGTTCAGACTTCCGCACTCGATAATCGACCGCTACAAGCAGCTGCTCGGCAAGCTGGGCGTGCAGATACGCCTTAACACGACCATAGGCGGTGCTTTGAAGATCGACGATCTGTTCCGTGACGGTTACGATTCCGTATTCGTAGGCACGGGCGCGTGGAGACCGAGAACGCTGAACGTTGAGGGTGAGTGTCTTGCCAATGTTCACTTTGGTATTTCTTATCTTGAAAATCCTCAGCATCACGAGCTCGGCGAGACCGTTGCCGTTATCGGTATGGGAAATGTCGCTATGGACGTTGCGAGAACGGCGTTTCGCCACGGGGCACAGCGTGTTATGCTGTTCGCGCGCGGTAAGAACGCTTCCGCAAGCTCGCACGAGATGAGCTACGCGAAGCTCGACGGTGCGGAGTTCATCTTCGGAAAGCAGATAACGAGAATTACCCCCGAGGGACCGATGTTCAAGACCTCGATCTTTGACGAGAATGATAAGATAATCGGTCTGGAAGACGACGAGGAGCTCGTTCACGCGGATTCCGTAATAATCGCCGCCAGCCAGCGCCCCAAGGATAAGCTTATCCTTTCCACGGAGCACTTGCAGGGAACGGCAAAGGGCTTGCTTCAAGTAGATGAAAACAATATGACCACTCGTCAGGGCGTATTCGCGGCAGGCGACGTTATCACAGGTCCGCTGACCGTCGTTCACGCGGTAGAGGACGCGAAAAAGACCGCCCGAGCCATGATGGAGTATATGGAAAAGGGCAAGGTAGAAAGCAAATCCGACGACGCACAATAATGATGAAAACTATCCCCAACGTTTTTTGCGCGTTGGGGATAGTTTTTTTATGAATGATCTTGTCAAAAGGCTCCCTTTTAAAGAATTGTGAACAGTATAATGTACTTGACAAATCATTTTAATTATGCTAAAATAATAAAATAAGCGGTATAATTCAAGCGGGAAGCTGTACATATCCGATCGGGGGTGATAGCATGGATTTTGAGGGAACAACGGTAGAGTACAAGCGGGAATGGACGGAAGATATCATTCCCGAGATAGTATCATTTCTCAACACCTCCGGTGGAGTTTTGTATATCGGAATAGATAACGATCTGACGGTTTACGGAGTAGACGATCCCGATAAAGAGATGACGAGGCTTATAAATAAGGTAAAGGATAATATAAGCCCTTCCGCTTCTTTGTTGGTGCAAATAGAGATCATGCGGGACGCCGAGACGGGCAGGCACTATATTTGCTGCAAGACCGCAAAGGGCAGTGACATACCCTATTATGTCAAGAGCAGCGGTATTATGAAGGGGGTATATATCAGGATCGGCGGCAGTAAAGTGCAGGCTGATGAACGCACCGTCCGCAGGCTTATCCGCGATTATGATCCCGTAGCCTTTGAAATGCTCCGTTCCCCAAAGCAGGAGCTTTCTTTTGCGTATGCAGCGGACTGTTTCGCTAAAAGCGGAATAGAATTCGGAGATGTTCAGAAGCGCACACTTGGCTTATTTAACGGTGAAGGTCAATATACAAATCTTGCTCTTTGGCTGTCGGATCAGTGCCCGCATATAATAAAGGCTGCTTCCTTTCGTGGAAACGATATGACGGATTTTGATGACAGAACGGAGATAACAGGTTCTTTGCTGATGCAGTTTGACACCGCTGTTCAATTCGTATCGGTTCATAATAAGGAATTTATGACTATAGATAAACAGACCATGCAGCGGGTAGAGATACGTAAGTTCACGGATGTCGCAGTCCGTGAAGCCATTTTAAATGCTCTTTTGCACCGTGATTACAGTTTGCGGCATCCGACGCAGCTAAAGCTCTTTTCGGACAGGCTGGAATTAGTGTCGTTTGGCGGGATACTAAGCGAACTCAGCCCTCAGGATATAGGCTCCGGGATCTCGGCGTGCCGAAACGAAAGGCTTGCTGATGTGTTGTATCGGCTACATTTAGTGGAAGCTTTTGGTACGGGTATACCCAAAATGCACAAGGCATATGAAAAATACCGGGCAGATCCCGAGATCAGCGTTGGCGATGGTATTTTTAAGGTCGTGCTGCCGGCGATAGATCTCAGCGGTATAGATCCTTCGTTTTTTGCGTGAAATAATACTCTTTTCCACCGTTCAAAAAAGTCACATTTCTCGATAGGAACAAACGATCCCCGACGCTTTTGCGCGCCGGGGATGTTCTTTATTCACTTAAAATGTTATCCGCTTCTTCATCGGAATTCAAGTCCGAGACTGTCGCGAGCTTGCGGTTAATTGCTTTGGTGCGTGTTCCGATGAGCTTATCAAGCTCCTCGTCCGCTTGCTTGAGGCGGTTTCGTGTTTTGTTAAGCACATCTTCAAATGTGGAGAATTCTTTCTTGGCTGCTTCGAGTATCTTCCAGACCTCACCGCTCTTTCTCTGAATAGCAAGCGTTTTAA
>CAYPWI010000275.1:0-3693 GCA_964414395.1 uncultured Ruminococcus sp. | reverse complement strand
AAAGTACCCCGATGTTATAATGGTGCTCGCCCACGGGCATATCATAGCACGCGGCTCGCAAGAGTAGCTGTTCGCCGAAAAGGGACAGTATTACAGGCTCTACACAGGCGCGTTTGAATTGGAATAAGACCGGGATAATACTTGAATAAACACACATCGCCCCTTGAGCCTATCGGTTCAAGGGGCGATGTTTATTATTGATCTAATGTTCCATTGTGTTCCGCGATTAGCCTTGTAAACCCGAACGCGAACCTTCCGAAATCGCAGCTCATCAGCATTCTATACTGATAATACTCCTCGGTCAGCTCCTTTTTGATATCGTCGGCGTTGCACACATCCTCTATCTCCAATTGATAAGTGCCGTCCATAAACTTCACCAACGGAGCCACGCGCTGAACAAAGGAAATGCACAGTTCCTTCATAAAGACTGTAGTGCTTCTTCCCATCTCGACTTCCTTTATACTGAGCGTCCTTCCGATGATCTCCGACACCGTGCTTTCCTCGAACCCGAAAACCGCCTTGACGCGATTACCTTTGGTATTCGCGAACACAAACTGCAGACAGAACGGGTTTTCCAGCACGCCGCCCGCGTATTCGCCGTCAAGCAGCTCCACGCGCGTCTTGAACATCTCGCGCATGGCGTTGTCAAACAGCAGATGAACGCCGTTTACATTCTTATTGCGCTCAAAATCCCATGTCACCTTTCGGTTGGTGACGATAGCCTGATCCTCGATCATTATATGCGAGGTAAGCCAGCCGACGCACATATCCGCGAAATGTTCGATAGCCTCTGGAGAATATTCTTCCTTGATAAGCTCCTTTTCGAGCGCGGGTAATGTCTCGTTCTTCATGAGATCGTGGCGGCGCTTGTGGGCTATGTAGTAAGGATATTTCACCGAGCGCATATATTCCTCTTCCTGAGAGAAATGCTCGACGACATAATTCTTCAAGTACTTCAAGCCCTCCTCGCAGCCCCTCTGCCGCTTCGCGTCATCTCTGTCGCGGGTGAGAGTAAGTATCTTGTGAACGATGGAAAACAACGCCTTGTGCGCTTTATCGACGATCGGCACTCCAATACAGAATTCGTCACGCCATTCGATCGAACCAAATGCCATAAACACGCGCTCCTTTTGGAAAATAAAATTATATAAACACCGAAACCTGACAGTTCGTGTGAATACTTTCTGAATATATTATAATACATTTATCCGATAAAATCAAGTCTTTTTGCATATAATTTAAAAATTCGCCAAAAACGGTAAATTTTCAAAATACTTGACTTTTTCCCGAAAAAAGAATATAATATAAGCAAGTATATTTTCCGAAAGGACAAATCGCAGCATGAAAAAACTTATCTTCGCGCTTATCATCACATTCACCGCGCTATCACAGACCGCCTGCGTTATCCGCGAGAAGCTGCCTTACGAAAGCAGCGAAAGCTCGGACAGCTCCGAGGACGCCGTTCCCGTAACATCTCCCGACGACGCGCGCACAGTGGGCGATCATATAATAAAAAACAAGGATAACGGCGTGGAGATCGAACGATACATAGGAAGCCCACTCACCGCGGAGATCCCCGAGGAAATAGACGGTCTGCCCGTAGTCTCGATCGGAAATGAAGCGTTCGCGGAGCTTAAAGAGCTTAAGAGCGTCACGCTCCCGGACAGCGTTCTCGAGATAGGCGACGACGCGTTCTCCGACTGCCGAGAGCTGGAAAGCATAACACTTCCAAAAAACCTCGCCAAGATAGGAAAGCGCGCCTTTGCCGACTGCGTTATGCTCGATAACATCACGCTGCCGCAAACGCTTAAAACCATAGATATGTACGCCTTCTATAACTGCTACATACTGAAATCGATAACGATACCGAGCGGCGTTACGCGTATCGCCAAGGGCACCTTCTTCAACTGCTCGGAGCTCTCGTCCGTAACGCTTCCCGAAACGCTCACCGCCATCGAGACCGACGCGTTTTACAATTGCTTCGAGCTCAGAAGCATCGAGCTTCCCGACTCGCTCACGGATATCGGAAGACGACCGTTCGAGGGCTGCTTCAATCTCGATCCCATCGTCTACAAGGGCAAGGAATACACCGTCTGGGTCGATGACGACGATTACGACCACGCCGATATCATAGAAGCCGTAACGGGAGTCCGTCCCGAAAGCAGCGACTCCGAATAGATCTTCACACATAACGATCTGCCCTCCGATCTTCTCAGACCGAAGGGCAGTTTTTATGTCAAAGCCGTTATTTTCCCGAGAGCATCTCGTTCACCTTAGCCTGCACCGCGGAATAGTCGTACCCCGCGGCGGTAAGGCGCGTCCTGCGCTCATCGCCCGCGCCCCATTTTCCGCGAATGACCTCTACGGCGATCTCGCCCACGGACTTCTTGGAGGACCCCTCTTTCAGGATCCTATTTACCTCCGCTTGTACCGCGTCGTAGTCGTAACCCGCCGCCCTGAGCACCGCCGCGCGGTCAACGCCATTGCCCCACAGCCCGCCGATGACCTCACGCGCGAGCTGCTCCACGGTCTTTTTATTGCGGCTGTCGTACCACCGCGCGGTGATCGCGGGATAATCGACATAGCAGATATCCGCGTCCACGTCATAGCCCTTGACATTGATGATGCCCCACTGCCACATTTTCTGCCCGTAGCTGTACGGAGACGGCTTGGCGGGATCCCATGTCCAATGCGCCAGCCAGATGTCGGTGGCGCTCATCAAGCGTGACTTGTTATACTCGTTCTCCAGCCACGAAGGATTGGCGTACACGCCCGCGGGATAGCCGCTGTCCTCGATCGCTTTTACGAAGGCAAGAGCCACATCGGTCATAGCCTCGCGCCCCAAAGCCCGAGCGACCGAGCTCTCCTCCGCGTCGAAGAACACGGGATAGGCGGGCGCGGGACATCCCGCTATCGCCTTGACGCAGGCTGCCGCCTCGCGGCGCGCCTCATCGATATTCCCGGCGTATGAATACCAGTAGAACCCATAGGGTATCCCCGCGTCGATACAGCCCTTTACATGAGCTTCAAGCTCCTTGTCGGGCGACTCGGACAGCCCCGCGCGAATTATCGCGTACTCCACGCCCGCGCTTTTCAAAGCCTCATAGTCTATGCCCTTCTGCCAATAGGATATGTCAACGCCTTTTACAGAAGATCTGTCAGCCATTATCATCACCGCCCTTCTTGTTTGCGGCGTCGGTCAGTCCCTCGCCGAATATGTAGCCGACCACCGACGCGCCGCTGAGCACCGCGCCGCTTATCTTATCCGCGTCTTCCCGAGAGCCGCCGAAAATAACGATAAGTCCCGCGACAAAGCCCGCGATCGCTGCCCACAGCTTACGCGAGGTAAGCTTTCTCTTCCAATCTATCATAATATCCCCCGATCTTATCCGAAAAGCGATCCGCCGATCGCATAAACTCCGATGTTCTTTTTATGGAATGATCCGCGCACGGATCATTTTATTATATTCCACCGAAAAGAAATTGCTACAGACTGTCCGTAAGCTCGAGACACTCCTTATACAGCGCAGTCGCTATATCATTCCCGCCCAAGCTGTGATACGCCGTATAAGCGCGCCGCAGGCTCTCCTTGGCGTAAATGGGACAATACCCCATCTCCGTATACTTTTCATGAGCGCGGATTATCTCGGCTCGGAGAAGACATTGCAGCCCGGCCTCGATATTGCGCTCGTC
>CAYPWI010000274.1:0-3696 GCA_964414395.1 uncultured Ruminococcus sp. | reverse complement strand
GAGGGAGTCCGCATTTTTGTCGGATTTTATTCTCCCTCCCCCTCTCCCGAAGGGTTTCCCCCCAAACTGCGCGGTATCACCCTGCCAAGGGTAAAAAACATATTGACGGCTCGTTCGCTGTTAGCGAACTAAATAGTTTTGTCCTGTTTTAATTGAAAATTAGTATAAACCATTTGTTATAAAAAAGCAATATTTTTCCGTAATATTTTACGGTAAATAGCCTGAATATTTTCGGTTAAAAATACAGAACAGACTTGATATAATGTAATTAAGACAGGAGGGGTGAAATGAATATAACGAATGAAGAAATAGGCAAACGTATACGCGAACTTAGAAAAGAGCACGATCTCACCCAAGAACAGCTTGCAGAGCTTGCTGATATATCAGTCGATTTTTTGAGTCTTATTGAAACAGGACGGAGCAGTCCGAGCGCGCAGAACTTGGGAAAAATAGCCGCCGCTCTTGTTATTCCCGCCGATTACTTGATATTTGGCAAGTTGCCGTATAAAGAAAACGCAAAAATAAACGCTATGTTATCGACTTTGCCCGATGAGATACAAAAGCAAGTCGAAAAGATGATAACGGTTTTTGTTGATACCCTGCGTATCAGTACCCAAGCGGTATCGGAAAAGAATAGCGACCAGTAAAAATTATATGAATTTCTAAAGAGATCTTCCTTAAAAATTACCTGTATAAACAGAAACACCGCGCTGCGAAAACCACAGCGCGGTATTTTATCGATATTAGCTATTATTACCACCCATTGCGATCTAAGGCTATAAAACAGATTGCATCATTTCAAGCTTATCAAATCTCATAAATTACATCAAAACAAGATTATCACACATAGAAAATTGCATCAATTCAAGATTAACGAGAAAAATTGTAAATAATTGGGAAATATAATAAAGGAAATTTAAGAAAAGAGTATTTTTTGTGAATTCCTTGACAAACCGCCTAAAATGTTGTATAATATATAAAATGGCGTATTTTTTATAATTATGTACAAAAAGGAGACTGTTCACAATGGGACTTACACTTACCGAAAAGATAATCAAGGCGCATATTGTTGACGGCGAAATGATAAAGGGCACGGAGATCGGCTTGAAGATCGACCAGACCCTCACTCAGGACGCTACGGGCACTATGGCGTATCTGCAATTCGAGGCTATGGGCGTTGACCGCGTAAAGACCGAGCGCTCAGTCGCGTACATCGATCATAACACCCTGCAGAGCGGATTTGAGAACGCGGACGATCACCGCTTTATCGGCTCTGTCGCCAAGAAGCACGGCATCTGGTTTTCCAGACCCGGCAACGGCATCTGCCACCAGGTACATCTGGAAAGATTTGGCAAGCCCGGCAAGACCCTTATCGGCTCGGACTCGCATACCCCCACGGGCGGCGGCATCGGTATGCTGGCAATGGGCGCGGGCGGACTTGACGTAGCCGTGGCTATGGGCGGCGGCGCGTATTACATAACCATGCCCAAGGTAGTCAAGATAAACCTCACGGGCAAGCTCAACGATTGGGTGTCCGCGAAGGACGTTATTCTCGAGGTTCTCCGCCGTTTGTCCGTAAAGGGCGGCGTCGGAAAAGTTATGGAATACTGCGGCGAGGGTGTGAAGAACCTCTCCGTTCCCGAGCGCGCCACCATAACGAATATGGGCGCGGAACTGGGCGCTACTACGTCTATATTCCCCAGCGACGAAACGACCTTGAAGTTCCTCAAGGCGCAGGGGCGCGAGGAAGATTATGTGGAACTCTCCGCCGACCCCGACGCTGTTTATGATGAGGAAGTCGACATAGATCTCGGCAAGCTCGTTCCCCTGGCAGCCTGCCCGCATATGCCCGACAACGTGAAGACCGTCGAGGATATCGGCAAGATCAAAGTAGATCAGGTCTGCATCGGTTCCTGCACGAACAGCTCCCTTCAAGATCTGCGCAAAGTAGCGCATATTCTTAAGGGAAAAACCGTTCACCCCGATGTTTCCCTGTCAATAGCGTGCGGCTCGAAGCAGGTGTTCAATATGCTGGCGGACGGCGGCGAGCTGTCGATCTTGATAGACGCGGGCGCGAGAGTTCTCGAGTGTGCGTGCGGTCCGTGCATCGGTATGGGGCAGTCCCCCAATTCCAAGGGCGTTTCCCTGAGAACCTTCAACCGCAACTTTGAGGGAAGAAGCGGCACTAAGGACGGTCAGATCTACCTCGTATCCCCCGAGACTGCCGCGATCTCCGCGATCACGGGCGTGCTCACCGACCCGAGAACCGATGGCGCTATGCCGCCTTACGTAATGCCCGAGAAGTTCCTCATCAACGACAATATGATAACTCCTCCCGCGTCCCCCGAGGAAGCGCCGAATGTCGAGATCCTGCGCGGTCCGAACATCAAGCCCTTCCCCGTAAACAAGCCCCTCGCGGATTCTATTGAGAGCGGCGTGACGCTGAAAGTCGGCGACAACATCACCACCGATCATATTATGCCCGCGGGCGCGAAAATTCTCCCGCTCCGCTCGAATATCCCCGCGATATCCGAATACTGCTTCACGGTCTGCGACGACACGTTCCCCAAGCGCGCAAAGGAAGCGGGCACGTCGATAATCGTCGGCGGCGTGAACTACGGTCAGGGCTCGTCCAGAGAACACGCGGCGCTGGCTCCGCTCTATCTCGGAGTAAAGGCGATCATCTGCAAGAGCTTCGCGAGAATTCACCGCCAGAACCTCATCAACAACGGTATTCTTCCGCTGGAATTCGCCAATGAAGCGGATTATGACAAGGTAGAACAGGGCGATGATCTGATAATCGCGGATATACGCAGCCTTATCGAGAACGGCGGCAAGATCATGGTCGAGGACAAGACCAAGGGCTTCTCGTTTGAAGTTAAGTGCGAGCTTTCCGAACGCGGCAAGGGTATGATACTTGCGGGCGGACTGCTGAACTTCACCAAGAACAACTGATATGGGACTGTTTGACCGATCGAGTAACAGTTCGATCGAAAAGATCTTCAAAAAGTACAAGCGCGAATACGGAGAAGAAATTCTGAACACCGCAAAGCTGATCTCGGGGAATGACCCCGAGATCACAAGGGCGATGGAATTTGCCGTAACAGCGCCTATGAAGTATTTCGCGGACAATGAAGAACGCTTTTTGAAGCGCGGCATCAAATACGGCAGGCTCTCACGGTTCGACATTGACGAGCTGCTGTTTCTCGCAATGATAGACGAGCTTAAAGAATGTCGGCTGGCGGTCGAGTTTGACGAGGAATGTCCGCTTGAAGAATTTTTAAGCGGTCTTGAAGGGCTTAAAAACTTTGGACTAATGGCGGATATTGTCAGAACCGTAAAGTTTAACGGTGATGAGAACATCGAAGCATGGGGCGAGGAGATAAACGCCGCGTTTGATAAAACGTATAGCGGCGTTCTCGATAAGAAATCCGTGCTGTGCTATATGGATATCGACGTCGGCAGCTATCCGCTGACGATACTCACCTACGGAACGCTCGGAGAGTTGTCACTGCCGTATATTATGGCGTTGTAAAGAGGTATTATATGGGACTATTTGATAAACTGTTCAAAAAAGGCAAGAAGAAGGGCGGTTATACACACATCGCTGACATCGCGAAGCTTATCGCGCCCGAGAGCGGCGTTTCGGAGAAGCTTAGCGGAGCGTTCGCCGAGCCTTACGAGTACTTCATCAAG
>CAYPWI010000273.1:0-3702 GCA_964414395.1 uncultured Ruminococcus sp. | reverse complement strand
CGTTCAGCTCGGAGAACGCGTTGCCGAACTCCGTGCCGTTGATGAAGTACTCAAATCTCTCCGTAAACGCGGGGAAATCGGGCTTTCTCTTCGCCAGCGGAGAATTCTCCACGGGATAGTCATAGATTATCGTCGGCTGAATGAGCTTGTCCTCAACGAACGCGTCGAAGAACGCTATCAGCACGTGACCCTTTGTGGAGTTCGCGTCCACACCGTCCTCAACGCCCTTTGCCTTGGCGCAGGCTCTCGCTTCCTCGTCGGTCTTCCAGTCGTTGTAGTCAACGCCCGCGTACTTCTTAACCGCGTCTATCATGGTAAGGCGCTCCCACGGCTTGCCGACGGCTATCTCCTTGCCCTGATATGTCACCGTATCCGTGCCGCAGACCTTGAGCGTCACCGTGCGGTAAAGATCCTCGATAAGATCCATCATATCGAAGTAATTGATATACGCCTGATACATCTCGATAGTCGTGAACTCGGGATTGTGCGTCGCGTCCATGCCCTCGTTGCGGAAGATCCTCCCGACCTCGTAGACCTTGTCGAACCCGCCCACGATAAGGCGCTTCAAGCAAAGCTCCGTCTCTATGCGAAGATACATATCTATATTCAAGGCGTTGTGGTGCGTCTTAAACGGGCGCGCCGCCGCGCCTATCTCCAGCGGCAGCAGCACGGGGGTGTCGACCTCCACATAGCCGTGACCGTCTAAGAACTTTCTTATCTCGGAAAGTATTCTCGACCGCTTGATGAACACGTCCTTGACCTCGGGGTTTGCTATCAGATCGAGGTAGCGCTTTCTGTAGCGCTCCTCCTTATCCTTGAGACCGTGCCACTTCTCGGGCAGCGGCAGCAGGGACTTCGAGAGCAGCGTCAGCTCCTCCGCGTGAACGGATATCTCGCCCGTTTTAGTCTTGAAGACATAACCCTTCACGCCGATTATATCGCCCAGATCCCACTTCTTGAACTCGGCGAATTTTTCCTCGCCTACTGCATCGATACGCGCGTAGACCTGCATCCTGTCCGAGCTGTCGCGGATATCGAAAAAGCTCGCCTTACCCATGATGCGGCGGGACATCATACGCCCCGCGATGAATACGGTCTGATTTTCCAGCTCCTCAAAGCGCCCGCGAATATCGCTGTTGTATATGGATACGGGAAATTTCGTTATGGTATACGGGTCTTTGCCCGCGGCTTTCATCGCCGAAAGCTTCTCCAGGCGAACCCTGTGCTGTTCGTCAAGCTCCTCGGCGGTGAGCTCTGCGATCTCTTCGTTCTCGTTTGCCATTATTCCTCGTCGTCCTTTCTGATCTCCAGTATTTTGAACTTGATGGTGCCCGAGGGCGTTTCCACCTCTACCTCTTCGCCAGCGGCGTGACCGAGTATAGCCGCGCCTATCGGTGATTCGTCGGACATCTTGCCGCTGTTGATATCGGCTTCCTTGGTGCCGACCATCTTAAACTCCATTTCCTCTTCCATTTCCATATCGAGGATCTTGACGGTAGTGCCTATGCCCACCTTTTCCGTGGAAATATCGTCGTCGTCGATGATCTGCGCGTGGGCGAGGGTCTGCTCGATCTCGGCTATCCTCGACTCGATCATGCCCTGCTCGTTTTTGGCTTCGTCATATTCGCTGTTCTCGGACAGGTCGCCGAACGACAGCGCTACCTTTATTTTCTCCGCGACGTCGCGGCGGCGGACAGATCTCAGCTCGTTTAACTCCTCTTTGAGCTTCTGCTCGCCTCTCCTTGTTAATACGGTAGTCGGTTTGTTCATAAATCAGTTCCTCCCAATCACGGCGCTGAGCCGCGTATATTATGATTGTATATTTGCGGAACGCCATTTTTGCGGCGATCCAATAGGCGAAATTATTCCGAAGCCGCGCTCGATACGTCCTCCGAGGTATCGCTCTCGGAAGGCTCGGGCACGGTCGTTTCGGGCGTTAAGATCTCCAGCGCCTTTTGGAGCTGCGTATCCGATTCGCGCGTCAGCGTATCGAACGACACGCCCTCGGGAAGCTCCACCACGAAATCGGGCTTCAATCCCACGCCGTTATACGAAGACGATTTTGAGGGTATGATCGAAGCTGTCGGTATCGTCAGCGCGCTGCCGTCGGAAAATTCATACGTGCTCTGAATGACCGCTTTCCCGTAGGTCTGTGTGCCGATAAGTCTCGCGCCCTGCTCGTCGCGGAGAGCGACCGCGAATATCTCAGACGCGGAGGCAGTACCGCCGTCCACCAGAACGACTATCGGGATATCCAGCGATTCCTCGGAATCGGTCTCTATAAGCGTCTTTCTCGCTCCGTCCGCGGTCTCCGAGGTCGCCACCACAGCCGCGGGTATCAGTCGGTTCAGCATAGGCTTGAGCGCCGACACCAGTCCCCCGCCGTTGTGACGGATATCTATTATAAGCGCCTTTGCCCTGCGTGACTTTACGCGGTCGAGCGCCGTGGAAAACTGATCCGAGGTCTTGGCGTTGAACGACGTTACGCGGATATATCCAATATCGTTGTCGAGCATCTCCTGCGTCACGGATTCTATATCTATCTGCTGACGGATAAGCGTGACGTTAAAAAGCTCGCTGTTGCGCACCAGCCTCAAGGAAAGCTTGGTGCCGGTCTCGCCCGAGAGCCGATCCTGCGCCGTGGAAGCGTCCATGGAAAGCAGGCTGCGTCCGTCGATCTCCGTGATCACGTCGCCCACCTGCACGCCGTTGGACTCGGCAGAGCCGCCCTTATATATCCTCGTGATCATAAGATAGCCGCTCCCATCGGGCTCCGCCTCGAAACCCGCGCCGCTCACTACGCCGTTGGTGGTCTGCTGCAGCTCGAAATAATTGCTCGGCGGCAGATAATAAGCATACTGATCTCCGATCCCGGAAACATAACCGTTCAAGATCGCGTTCTCGAGCTGATCGTCCTTCACCGAGGCTATATCTATATAATTGGCGCGTACAGTAGCGTCCATCTCCTTCAATTTCTCATAAACGCCCTCAAACTTCTCGCTGCTGGCGATCTTGGAATTATATATACTGAGCGACACCGTCCACGTCAATACGAAGGTTATGGCGCAGCCTATCGCGATCAAGCTTATTGTTATTCCAAGTGATATCTTCTTATTCACTCATTTCTCCTATCTTAACAGAAATTTCAAAACCGCGAAACGCCGCGCGTTTTATTCCCCAGCTTTTGAAATTTCATCGCTCTCCGGCAAGCCGCTCCGATCGGAACGCGCCTGTGGTGCACCGCCATTGCGCGGCTCCGCTCATTCGCCGAGCGCCGACAAACGTAACAGTCCGCTGTCATTCCTAAATTATCAATTGTCCATTATACATTATACATTGTCAACTGCCGTCATGCCTTGAGATACTTGCCCATGCTGATAAGCGTGCCCACCGTGCCCATAAGCGCGCCTGCGGCGCAATTTATCAGCAGTACTGCCCAGCAAACGTCTCCGAACGGTATGATATTGAAGAACCCGAACATCTCCCAGAGCGTCATATTCTCCACGAGCAGCTTATAAATGGAATCGTAAACGAACCATGTCAGCCCCCACGCGGCAGCGCCCGCAAAAATGCCGACAAGGCAGCCCTCCACGAAGAACGGCAGCTTGATAAAGCCGTCCGTCGCGCCGACATACTTCATAATAGTTATCTCGTTTCGGCGCGCGAACACGCTCGTGCGTATGGTATTGGAAACGATAACGA
>CAYPWI010000272.1:0-3727 GCA_964414395.1 uncultured Ruminococcus sp. | reverse complement strand
ATGCAGCAGCCGATGAATCAGCAGTATCAGCAGCCGGTACAGCCCATGCAGCAGCCGATGAACCAGCAGTATCAGCAGCCGGCTCAGCTCATGCAGCAGCCGATGAATCAACAGTATCAGCAGCCTATAAATCAGCAGTATCAGCAGCCCATTCCTCAGCCGGTACAGGCGCAGCCTGTTCCTCAGCCGATGCAGGCGCAGCCCATTACTCAGCCGATGCAGGCGCAACCCGTTCTTCAGCCGGTACAGGCGCAGCCTGTTCCTCAGCCGGTACAGGCACAGCCCGTTCCTCAGCCGGTACAGGCGCAGCCCGTTCCCCAACCGACACAGGCAGAGCCCGTTACTCAGCCTGTACAGGCTGAGCCGACTAATCTCTTTAGTCAGCCCGATCAGGTACCGCCCGAGCAGCAGAACGATTATAACCCTCAATAATAACGCTTGTTTACATAGAGCCCCGCACAAAAGCTGTACGGGGCTTTTTGATGTTTTATATTGTTTCCAACGGGGAAAACGACGGATTTTCGGAAAACTATTGACATTGTTCTTTGAAAGTGTTATAATAAAAAATATTGTCGAAATATAACAGAAAAAGGAAGGATAAAATGGAAGAAATAAAGACTGAAAAGCCCGCGGATAACAAAATGGGCGTTATGCCTGTCGGAAAATTGGTATGGAATATGTCGCTTCCGATGATGATATCCATGTTGGTGCAGGCGCTCTATAATATAGTGGACAGCATTTTCGTGTCGCGGGTTTCGGAAGACGCTTTGACGGCGGTTTCCCTTGCGTTTCCGCTGCAAACGCTGATGATCGCTGTGGGCGCGGGCACGGGAGTTGGAGTAAACGCGATATTGTCAAGATCTTTGGGCGAGAAGAATTACAAGAGAGCAAACGCCACGGCTTTGAACGGCGGTTTCCTGTATATAATGAGCTTTCTGCTGTTTGTGGCGCTGGGTCTTACAACGGTAAAGCCTTTCTATGACAGTCAATTGAAGGGAAGCTCTCCGGGGATTTTCGATATGGGCGTTCAGTACCTCTCCATCGTTATGATCTTTTCCGTGGGGCTTTTCGGACAGTTCTATTTCGAGAGACTTCTGACCTCCACGGGCAAGACGGTTTACAGTATGATATCGCAGCTTTCGGGAGCGATAACGAATATTATCCTTGATCCGATACTTATTTTCGGCTGGCTGGGACTTCCCTCAATGGGAACGGCGGGAGCGGCTATCGCGACGGTCATCGGACAGTGCGTCGCGGCGGTCATTGCCTGTATCTGCAATCTTAAATATAATCGTGAGGTAGATATATCCCTAAAGGGTTTCCGCTTGGACGGGGGAGTGATAGGGAAGATCTACATGATAGGCATCCCGTCTATCATAATGCAGTCCATAGGCTCGATAATGACGTATTGTATGAATAATATACTGATCGACTTTTCGTCTACGGCGGCAACGGTCTTCGGTGTGTACTTCAAGCTTCAAAGCTTCTTCTTTATGCCGGTATTCGGGCTGAACAACGGCATCACGCCGATCATCGCCTACAGCTACGGCGCGCGTAAAAAGAAACGTATGATACAGACCATAAAGCTCAGTATGGTCATTGCCTTCGGGCTGTTGCTGCTGGGTTTTGCCGCGTTTGAGTTCGCACCGCAGATCCTCTTGAAGATGTTCAAGGCTTCCGATGAAATGATGGGGATAGGCTGCAAGGCGCTTCGGATAATCGGCGTTCATTTCCTTATAGCGTGGTTCTGTATCATAGCGGGAACGGTGTTCCAGGCGCTGGGAAAGGCTATTTACAGCATGATAGTCTCCCTTATGAGACAGCTTGTGGTGCTTATCCCCGCGGCGTATTTGCTGGCAAGGTTCGGCGGTCTGGATGCGGTATGGTGGGCGTTCCCCATAGCGGAGGTAATGTCGCTGATCGTATCATCTTTCTGTCTTATCAGGATCTACAAAAAGATCATCAAGCCGCTTCCCGGTGTTGAGGAAAGTCCGCAAAGCTGACATAATACAAATTCCCCCGATTTTTTTCATCGGGGGAAATTATGCTTTATTGATCAGCCGCCGAGATCGTAAACACCGAGATCTTCGAGAACTTGCTTTACAATATATATGCCGGGCATTGCCGCGACCATTTCATCGGTTATTCTATGTTGTTCTTCAACGGGCAGTTCTCCATAATTTGCGGGAACAACATAATCATACGGCACAGTGAGCGTATAGGTCGCGCCGTCCAGCGAGAACACCGCCATAGAAGCCGATACCATGGCAAGTGAGCCGTCCTTCAAGGTTATGACCTCGGCGGGTTCACCGGGGAGCAGCCCTTGCTTATAGCTGCCGGTCACGTTATCGATATCGGAATAATATTCGGCAACGACATAAATTTCCCTGTTTATGGTTTTACTGTACATTGGAAGATGGAACCCAACATAAGTGATCCCCTCTCCTAACACATTAACGCTGTAATCATCTTTATATTCGACTGTGAATTCGTCTCCGAAAGGACAGAAGAGCCCGAATTTTTCAAAAAGCTCACGCAGAGGAATATCTATAGTAAAACGATGACCGAATTCATCCGACGGCGTGAATTCCTCGGGAACGGTGATATCATGCCCTGTGAGCTTTAGTTCAAAGCCGCGTTCCGCGGAATTTCCTTGATAGAACGCAAAGCTGTGGTTTACATTTGCCGCTGTCGTGAAACCTACGACAGTCACCAGAGCCGCTGCCGCCGCCGCTATAAGCGCGATCTTCAGCTTCGCGGAGGGGCGTTTTTTCGTTTCCACGGGAATATGGCGGTCATCAACATCGCTTAATGCTTCAAATATCGAATTTATGTTATTCATAACAAGCTCCTTTCGTCCAGGTAGGTTTTAAGTGACTCTCTCATTCTCGAGAGCACGGAGGTGGCGGCGGTCAGGGACATGGAACACGCCCTCGCCGCGTCCTTGATCGTCTGCGCGTAGAAATAGCGCTCCATAAACAGCCGCTTGTGGTTCTCGGGGAGGGTGTCAAGCCACTCGTCAAGCGCGGCGGTAAGCTCGGATAACTCCGCTTTATGTTCGACCGAGGAATTTGAAGGAAGACATTCGTCTAATTCCGTCAGCAGGTCGGGATCCCTCACAGTGGACTTGTTGTAGCGCAGACGGTTGATCGCCTTTCTCCGCGCTATTTTGGCGACATACGCCGCGAGGTTATCCGGCTTGTCGGGCGGGATAGCGTTCCAGACCGCCAAGAGCGTGTCGTTGACGCACTCTTCAACATCGGTCTGCGAGGATAGCAGCCCGCGCGAGATCTTCATAATAAGCCGCGTGAATTTCTTTGAAAGTTCCGATAAGCCCTTTTCGCTGCGATTTTCGAGCAGCGCGATCACTTCACTGTCGGTCAAGCTCCCTCACCTCTTTTGAATTAGTAACGTCGGTGTTCTGTATATATAGTCACGAAAAAAAGCGGTTTTGTCACACAAACGAAAAAATTCCCCCGATTTTTTATCGGAGGAATTTTCGCCTTTTGTGTATCTGTCATTCGCCGAGATCATAAACGCCCAGATCCGAAAGCACTTGTTTTATACCGTCGTTGTCGTATTGCTTATCGGTAGGGTAATAAAAGAAATTATACTCAACGCCGTTATATACAAATATCGTATAATTGTCTTTTATAAGGCACTGCGAGCCGTCATTCAAGGTCAGCAGCTCGACATTTTCATAACTGTTGCCGCCGTTTCCTGTTTC
>CAYPWI010000271.1:0-3742 GCA_964414395.1 uncultured Ruminococcus sp. | reverse complement strand
GCAGAAACGCCGTGATGATAACGCCGTCCATTCCGATAAACCGCCCGAACGGGTCGAAGAACTCCGTCACGTAATTAAGTAAAGTATTATCCCCGACTGTCACATTCGCCAGCACCCAGATGATAACGCCCGCGGGCGCTGCCGATACCACCGCCCGCCCCAATACGAATATCGTTCTGTCCAACAGCGACCGCACTATGATCTTCCCGAACTGCGGTTTTCGTAATGGCGGCAGCTCCAGCGTGAATGAACTCGGTTCGCCCTTTAATATCGTCGCCGATAGCAGCTTTGAAATCAGAAACGTCGTCAATACCCCCAGCACGATCACCGCCGTCAGCATAGCCGCCGAGAGCAGACTTCCCATTATCCCCTCTATACCCACGACGAAGAACAGTGAAATGATCGTCAGCATCATCGGAAAGCGCCCATTGCACGGTACGAAAACATTCGTAAGCATCGCGATAAGCCTCTCCCGACGGCTGTCGATTATGCGGCAGCCGACTATGCCCGCGGCGTTGCATCCGAAGCCCATGGTCATGGTGAGCGCCTGTTTTCCGCACGCCTTGCATTTGCAGAACGGTTTATCGAGATTATAGGCTATGCGCGGCAGATATCCGAGATCCTCAAGCATGGTGAACAGCGGAAAGAAGATCGCCATAGGCGGCAGCATAACGGACACCACCCACGCGAGGACGCGGTAAGCGCCGTCCGTGATAACGCCCCGCAGCCATTCTGGAGCGCCGATAAACGTCAGAAACTCCGAGAGCCTGTCTCCCAGCCAAAAAAGCCCGGTACTTAACAACTCGCTCGGATAGTTCGCGCCGACTATCGTTATCCAGAACACCAGCATCAGCAGCAGTATCATAATAGGATAGCCGAACGCGCGGCTTGTGAGAATTTTGTCCGCTTTGGAGAACACGCGCTCGGGGTCTTTCTCCGTCACCGCTCCGCGGCAGATGTCCTCGGCGTTTTTGAGTATGGAACAAACCACAGCGTCTTTCACCCCGTCCGAGGTAACGTCGCTCTCGGCGAGGGAGAGCTTTGCGCGTTCCACCGAACGGCGGATATCGTCGTTGTTTAAGGGGTCGCCGCCGTAATGCTTCCCGAATTCCGATAACAGGGAACTGTCCGCGTCCATAAGCCGCAGCGCCGTCCACCTTGCGGGGAGGAATTCCTCACATTGCGGATATTGCGCGCTGAGCTCCGAGGATACGATATCGGCGGCGCGTTCTATCGGCTCGGAATAGATCAGCTTTCGCGGTTTTACTTCTGTTCTCCCCGCGATGAGATCGTCGAGCTTTTGCGTCAGCGCCCTCAGCGACTTTTTGCTGTGCGCCGACGTTCCCACTACGGGAACGCCGAGGCGTTCCTCAAGAAGTTTGAGATCGATCTCTATTCCGCGCCGCTTTGCTTCGTCCATGAGATTGACGCAGACCAGGGTTTTACCGCAGATCTCCATGACCTGTAAAGCGAGGTTCAGGCTCCGTTCAAGACAAGTAGCGTCGCAGACCACCACAGCCGCGTCCGCCTTGCCAAAGCAGATAAAGTCCCGCGCGACCTCTTCCTCACGGGAATGTGCGAGCAAAGAATACGTGCCGGGGAGATCGACGGGGATATAGGAGAATTCTTTAGTGCGGAAATATCCTTGAGCCGTGGCGACGGTCTTCCCGGGCCAGTTGCCCGTGTGCTGATGAAGCCCCGTCAGCGCGTTGAACACGCTGCTTTTCCCGACGTTGGGATTTCCCGCGAACGCGATAATTTTATCTTCCGGAGACGTTCTCTTAATTGAAAAATCGCCCGAAAGCGCGTTCAAGCCGGTAGAATTTGCGGTCAATCCCATATCACAGCCCCCTTACGATAACGCTTTTCCCGTCGCACGCGCGAATGGCGATGACAGCGCCCCTGATAAGATACGCGCTCGGGTCGCCCATAGGACTTTTTCCCACGCACTTCACGCGCGTACCTCCGCACAGCCCGATGTCGAGCAGCCGCCGCCGCATAGCCCCGTGAATATTCAACCGCTCCACGACGGCGCTTTCGCCGACCTTGATATCGCATAACGAACAGATACTGTTCATATTGAATTCACCTCATAAAAGAAGATCAGACATAAGCAAAACCCGTACTTTCGGTGTACGGGTTCTGTTTATATATTATGCTGTTCGGTGAATTATGTGACTTTTTAGCCAAGCCCTCGGTCAGGCGGCTTGCTTTTCCTTGAATTCGACCTCTTCGACTATGGCGTTTTCATTCAGAAGATCGAGAATATCGGGCGTTGCGTAGCAGTGCATAGCCCCGACGGCGACCACGGCTTTTCCACCGCTCTCAAGAGTTTCATTGATGAACGCCGCCATTTTCTGCTGACGCTCTGTGTACAGCTTTTGATAATATTCATCATACGCCGCTTTAAGCTCCTCGGGAACTTCCTCTTCGGAGAGCATTTTTTCGAAGGCGGCGGAGTCGTTCTCGCTCCAGGCACGGTATAATTCCTTCATCTGTTCTTTCTGTTCTCTGTAGTCCGTTCGCGCGGAGAGCAGCAGCGAATATATTTGCAGCTCCTTGTCCTCGCCGGCGTTCATACGATACTGATCCTCGGCGGTTTCCAGCTCGGTGACTTTTATATAATGAGCCTTAGCCCAGCTCACCATCTCGCGGTCGGTGCCGTATTTCGCTTCCAGCCCGCAGTCCTTGGAGACGCGGCTTGACAGCGTCGAGCTCCAGACGGCGGGTATGTACTTTTCGAGCGCGGGGGAGTAAATATGCCGATTTTGGAAGAATTTCTTTATCTCATCGTAGCCGTCCCCGAAATATTCCTCGGCGGCGCCGTCTTTTATCTCCAGAAGCTTCATAGCGCCGTTCAATTCCTCGCTGTCTTTTTCCAGACGGTCAAGATCTATCTCAACGGCGAGCAGGGAACATTCCTCCAGCGCGTCATATACTTCATCGGGGTAGACCGTGTTCGGCTTGCCGACGTGCATAGTTCCAAGAAGATACACCACCCCGCCCGTTTCGCTGTCCGTTATCTTGAAGAACGGCGGAGTGACGGGGTTTTCGGGGGAATTGCAGCCCGATATGAGCAGTATGAAGACGCAAAGCAGCGGAAAAACGATCTTTTTCATTAAAATCAGCCCTTATTCGTAGTTGCCGGTAAGTCTGCCCGAGATCTCAAAGGTCGGACCCTTCTGCCAGAGGAACGTGGAAAGCACGATCTCAAATCCCTCTCCGGGCGCGCACATAAAGTCGGCGGGTCGTCCCTTGGGAAGCCCGTAACCGCACAGAAGATTGGTGATAACTCCCGCGTGGGTGACGCAGGCGGCGCGGGTGATGTCAAGGTGCATCATATCGCGGAATATGGAATCCAGCCCGTCTATGCAGCGAAGCGAAAAATCCCCGTACTTCTCGCCGTTCGGGGGAGCGGCTTCCATGCCGCCCTTTATCCACTTTGAGTATTCGGGAAGGTCTTGGAGCTCGTCGGCGGTCTTGCCCTCAAAGTCGCCGAAATCCATCTCGCAGAGCTCGTCGATGATCATCAGCTTGCGGTCGGGGTAGATGATCTTGGCGGTCTCCATGCAGCGCGCGAGCGGCGAGGTGTAGACTTTGGCGACATTCGGGTATATCTCCGCGTCACGTAGGGCTTCTATGGCGCGTTTCCCCTCGGGGCAAAGCGAAAGATCGGTCTGCCCGATATATTTTCCATCAATATTGCCCTGGGTGATCCCATGGCGTATTAAATACAGATAGT
>CAYPWI010000270.1:0-3763 GCA_964414395.1 uncultured Ruminococcus sp. | reverse complement strand
TCGGACGGCAAGCAGTCGCAGATGGACTTGAAGATGAAGGTCGGCGACAGGGTCGTCAATATCGAGATACAGCTCTGCAACAAGGGAAATTATCCCGAGCGTTCGCTGTACTACTGGGCGAAGATGTTCGCCAATGAGCTAAAGAAGGGGCAGTATTATTCCGAACTCAAGAAAACGATCTGCATAAACATCGTGGATTTTAACCTTTTCACTAACAGCACCGAGCCGTATTCCATGTTTACCTTGCTTGAGACTAAGCGTCACGAGCAGCTGACGGACAAGTGCGCTCTGCTGTTCTTCGAGCTGGAAAAGGTGGATAACGAGGTGGATAAGAACGACCTCAAGAAGCTGTGGATGCAGCTCATCAAAGCCGAGACAAAGGAGGAATGGGATATGCCGGAAAATACGGGCAATGCCGATATAAAAGAGGCGATCACTATCCTGCATAAGATGACCGCCGACGAAAAGGTGCGCGAGGCGGCAAGGCTGCGCGAGAAGGCTATGCTTGATGAGGGGTCTATGAAGGATTTTGCGCGAAAAGAGGGCATAGGCATAGGTATGGGCAGAGATGAGCGCGAAGCCGAGATAGTTGCCAATTTGCGCAGCGCGGGCTTTTCGGAAGAACAGATCAGGCAGATACTTAAGCTATGATCGGAAAAGGGACGTGATGATGTGGAAGAAAGCGATCTTATTTTTAAGAACAGTCTGCGCATGGATCTGATCGTTTTTGAACGTATCAGAGAATTGCTGAATTCAGACAGACAGGAAGAAGCACTTGAAGAGGTTGAAAAACAGATCCGGCGTATCAACGCAAGTCTTCAGGACTGACGGTCGGATCATATTACACAAAGGTGCAAGGTCTTTACAGCTTTGCACCTTTTCTTCATATCACAAAAGGAGACATAATGTCACAAAACAACATTTTTTACCGCTTCGCCCCGTTTATCCGGGACTATATCTACAGAAACAAATGGGAAGAATTAAGAGGGATACAAGTCGCCGCGGCGGAGATCATCTTTGACACTGACGACGATCTGCTTTTGACCTCCGGTACGGCGAGCGGCAAGACCGAAGCCGCCTTTCTTCCCGTGCTGACGGAATTATGGGAAGAGCCCTCTCACAGCGTCGGCGCGCTTTACGTCTCCCCGTTGAAAGCGCTCATAAACGATCAGTTCGAGCGGCTGGAGGAGCTTCTCGAGGAAGCCGATATCCCCGTCACGAAATGGCACGGCGACGCTTCCCCGACATTAAAGAAAAAGCTCATACAAAACCCGCGCGGCGTTATGCAGACCACTCCCGAGAGCCTCGAGAGCCTGCTTATCCGCAACAGCTCGAACGCTTATCGGCTGTTTTCCGATCTGAGGTTCATCATCATCGACGAGGTCCATTATTTTATGGATAACGACCGCGGTCTGCAATTGTTATCCGTCCTCGAGCGCTTGCAGAGAATAATAGGATTTACGCCGCGCAGAATAGGTCTCTCGGCGACGCTCGGCGACCCGACCAACGCCGAGAAGTGGCTCGAAACGGGCACGGAGCGTTCCTGCGTCACGCCCAAGGTCGAGGAAAAGGGACGTAAGATACGCCTCGCCGTGCGCTTCTTTCCCATAGCGGAAAAGCTTCCGCAAAAGGACAGCAAGGTACTGCTCGAGAATTACTACGAATACCTTTACGAGAGCACCCGCGGCAAGCGCTGTATTCTGTTCTCCAACAGCAAGGGCGAGGTGGAGGAGAACATAGCCCACATGAAGCGACTTTCCGAAAAGAACCGCGGCAATGACTGCTATCTCGTTCACCACGCGAACATTTCTCCCGCATTGCGGGAATTCGCCGAGCAGCGCATGAAGTCGGGGGAGCTCCCCGTCTGCACGGGCGCTACGGTAACGCTGGAGCTGGGAATAGATCTCGGGCATCTCGAGCGCATAGTCCAGACGGGCTGTCCGCTGACGGTCTCGGGGCTCGTTCAGCGGCTCGGGAGAACGGGTCGGCGCGGCGGCGTGGGGGAGATGTTCTTCGCGTTCCGCTGGGACATGAGCCTTCCTCAGAACGAGTTCTACAAGGACATAAACTGGGATTTCGTGATGTGCGCCGCCATGATACTTCTATACACGCGCGAGCGCTGGGTCGAGCCTATGTATCTCCCCAAGCTGCCGTACAGTCTGCTTTTTCATCAAACTATGTCGATCATCGCGGCGAGCGGGGCGGTGCAGCCCAAAGACCTCGCGCGGCAGGTGCTGACGCTAAAGGTCTTCAAGAACGTTTCCAAGGAGGATTATTTGTGCCTGCTGCGGCATTTGTTGGAGAACGGTCAGCTCGAGCGTTCCCAAGAGGACGGGCTGATGATCGGCGAGAAGGGCGAGGCGGTCGTCAACAATTACGAGTTTTTGGCGGTCTTTTCCGTGCCTATGGAGTATACGGTAAGGTGCGGCTCCGAGGTCGTCGGCACGGTGCAGAACCCGTTCCCGCCGAAGTCGCAGTTCGCGCTCGCGGGGAACGCCTGGGAAGTTACCGAGCTTGACAAGAAAAATCTCGAGATCTTTGCGAAGAAGATCGAGGGCATCTCCGCCAATATGTGGACGGACGTGGGCAACGAGTATGTTCACACCAAGGTCATGAAGAAGATGCTGGAAGTTCTCCGAAGCGATGAGGACTACGCGTTCCTTGACGAGAGCGCGAAGAAGCGGCTTTCCGACATTCGCCGTTTATGCAGGAACTCGGCGGCGAATGTTGTGGAAGCGCCGAACGCGATCGGCGGCGGAACGCTCACCGAGGGCGAGAGAATGGTGCTGCCTATAGGAGAGACCGCCTACGCGGTGTTCCCGTTTCTGGGGACTCGCGGCACGATGGCGCTGGTCTTTGCGCTGCGGGAACGCGGTTTCGCCGCCGACGTATGGTTACAGCGCTATATCCCCGTGTGTATCGAGGTCAAGACAGATCTGGGAAAACAGGCGCTGATAGACGCTTTGAACGAGATCAAGCGCGAGGGCGCGGACAAGTACCAATTCAGAATTCCCGAGAACTGCGAGATCACGGGAAAATTCAACGATTATTTACCTCGGGAGCTTCTCACCAAGCAGTATGTGGAGGACTATCTCGATGCGGAGGATCTTAAGAATATGGAATGATCATGCTCATACGCCTGTCGGTAGCACGATCTGAAAATTTCCCGAAGCTATTGATTTTTTCCAAGGAGTGTGATATAATAAAATCAGACAGCGACATATCTTTTCGGATGGGTGACATATTATGAGTAATGATCTTAGCAAAGAAGAACAGCTGCGGGCAAAGAACCGTGAGAGGATCGCCGGGTTCAGACTTATGGACGACACGTTCATGAACGCGTTCTTTAACGACCGGCCCGAGCTTGTACAGTTCGTTCTGCGGATCATCATGAAGAAGTCCGACCTTGTGGTAACATCGGCGAAAACGCAAAAGGCTCTGAAGAACATTCAAGGACGTTCGATCGCGCTTGACATAGACGCGGTCGACAAAAACGGCACGGAATACGACATAGAGATCCAACAGGAAGACAGCGGCGCGGATCCCAAAAGAGCGAGATATCACAGCAGTATGCTCGATTCCAACGCGCTTAAACCGCGTGAGGATTTTGACAAACTCCGCGAGACCTACGTTATATTCATCACGTCAAGTGATTATTTTGGAGCGGGGCTGCCGCTCTACACTGTCAACCGCTATATCGAGGAATTGCAAAAGCCGTTCAACGACAGGGCGCATATTATATATGTGAACGGCGAATATCGCG
>CAYPWI010000269.1:0-3769 GCA_964414395.1 uncultured Ruminococcus sp. | reverse complement strand
ACCGCCTATCTCTATCTCCGTATCGGGGAACAGCCGTTTCAGTGCTTTACAATAAGTGATAACAGCGCGGTCGGGACGCTTTCCCCCGCGTCCTCCGGGAGAATACGCGTCGTCGTTGCGCTTTTTGAGCGCTACGGTATAATTCGACACCATGCTGTCTATGTTGCCGCCTGTCACCATAAAGCAAAAGCGCGGTTCTCCCAGCCTTTTGAAGTCCTCATCGGAAACGGGCTGCGCGATGATACCGACGGAGAACCCCGCCGCCTCGATCATACGCGATATTATCGCGATGCCGAAGGTCGGGTGATCGATATACGCATCACCTGTCACGCAGATGAAGTCAAGGCGGTCAATACCGCGATCTTTCATATCCTGTTTTGAAACGGGCAAAAACGGCATTTTAGTCTCCTTTATTCTGAAAGCAATTCGCGAAGCGGCTCTCTCCGCGCTTCGCGCCCCGTTCGCCTAGCCGGCTGACACGGACGTTTCTCCGCTTCGCTCCGTCAATGCCGCGTTCGCCGCTTTCGCGAATTGCCTGCTTATCAATTAAGTAAGTTTTTTGCAATAAATTCCAAAAGCGGCTTTACGCGCACTTTATCTCTGTTTTGAACGTACCACTCATACGACTCTTCAAGCCCCTTGGAAAGCGGCTTAGTCTCGGGCATAAGCTCCCGCATCAGATCTACCTTCAATTTATAACCGTAATCATAAAACGGGAAATAATCGCGCTGTTCAACGGAAGCGTCCACAAAGCGAAATTCGGGCTTCTTCCCCAAAACGGCATAGCAAGCCGTCACCCATTCGAGAATGTTCACAGTCTCGGGGTTTCCGACGTTGAATTTCCTTTGAACCGGCTTCTTCTCGAGAATTATCTCCATAAATCGGCACATATCCTCAATGTCGAAGAATTGCAGCGGCATTTTCCCGTCCTTGGGAACGTAGAACGGCAGATCACGCTCATCGCAGTCAAAGACGAACGCTTCCCGATAGAGATTATTCATCTTCCCGTAAAGATACGGCGGGCGGAGAATATACGCGTCCGCCACCAGATCGAGCAGGGTATTCTCCGCGGCGATCTTGTCCGTGCCGTACTTTCCCCAGATCGTGTTCATACCGAGCATCTGATCCTCGCGGAACGGCTGCGCCATGGTCTCGGGATAGACGGCGCTTGAGCTTATAAGAATGTATGTTCCGAATTTTCCCAGCGCATCGACAAGCTCGGAAACATCCTTTCCGTTATACGCGCAGATATCCAGCACCGCGTCGAACTTGTAGGGTTTGAGAACATCGCCGAGCGCGTGTCTGTCAGCCTTGATCAGCGTAACCCCGTCCGACTGAGGGCGCGTTCCGCGGTTAAGGACATACACCTCGTGCTTTTTCGAGAAGTATTCGGCGGTGTAGCGGCTCGCGAAAACCGTGCCGCCCGTTACAAGAATTTTCATAAGCTCCTCCGATGTTAATGGATAATGTACAATGTATAATGAACAATTATTGACCGTGCTTCGCGCGATATTTGAATTACGGCGCGAAGCGCAACACCAAAATTGTCAATTGTCAATTATCCATTATCAATTGGGATCACCCGCAGATCTCCCTTGCAAGCTTGTTCGCCCGCTCGTAGATCTCGTCCGCGTCCACCGTGGTGAACTTTCCGTCCTCGTAAAGGACTTTTCCGTTTATGACGGTCATCTTCACATTCTGCTTGCTGCCCGCGTAGACGAGATTTTTCGCGATGTTGTGTATCGGCTGCATATTCGGCTGTTTGAGGTCAATGACCGCGAAGTCGGCAAGCTTCCCCGCCGCCAGAACGTCACAATCTTTAAGACCCATAGCAAGCGCGCCGCCCTTGGTCGCCATTTCGAGGACCTCAAACGCGGGACACGCCGCCGCATCGTTCTCGCGGACCTTTTGAAGACCCGCCACAAGGAACATCTCGCGGAACATATCCAGACAGTTGTTGGAAGCCGCGCCGTCGGTGCCTATAGCGAAGTTCTTCATGCCCTTTCTTCTCATCTCGCAGATGGGCGCAACGCCGCTCGCGAGCTTCATATTGGACGCGGGATTGGTAACCATCCACAAATTCTTGTTTTTGTAGATCTCCATGTCCTTGTCGTCGAACCACACACAGTGGAACCCGCCGCCGCCGTACTCGAACATTCCCATTTTATCGAAAAGCTGTGTAGGCGAAATGCCATAGCGATCAAAACAACCCTCTACCTCGGCTTTGGTCTCGCTGTTGTGCATATACAGCGGAGCCTTGTACTTTTGGGAGAGAGCCGCCATACCCTCAAGCGTTTCTTTCTTGGTGGTATATTCGGCGTGGAAGCCCAGCTGATACGAGATCAGCGGGTCGAGCGAATTATAAGTATTGTATTCCTCCTCGCAGCCCTCGACAGTTCCACCAAAGTCATTGATAGAACCGCATATGACCACGCGGTATCCCATATCGGTGTTAGCCTTGGCGTAGACGGGCAGCTTGAAATACATATCGAAGCAGGAAGTTATCCCGCTTGTAAGGTACTCCATATTTCCCAGCTGTGTAAAAACGTAGATAGCGTCCTCGGTGAGCTTCGCCTCATGAGGAAATACTTGATTATAAAGCCAATCGTTGAGCGGCAGATCGTCCGCGAACGAGCGCAGGAACGTCATAGCGGTGTGGGTATGCGCGTCCTTGAACCCGGGAATGATCAAATTACCGTTCAAATCTATCTCGCGGTCGAATTTTTCCTCATCGTTTTTCGCCGCTCCAACATAGGAGATCTTCGCACCATCGGTGCGAAGTTCGCCGTCGATGATGTTCTCATTCTCCATGGTGAGTATCTTCGCGTTGTAAAATCTAAGCTTCATATTTTTCCCTTTCATAAAGTAAGATCGAATTATTGGGCTTCACTTTCCAAGCTCTTCACGAAGCCAATCGTAAGCCGACATCTTGTCCGCGTCGACCTCATTAAGTATCTCATCCAATACCGTGTCATTATCCTCAAACTGAAACGTCTCATAGTTAATGCTGTAATATAATGACGCAAATACGATGCTGATATCGATATCGGAAAAGAGTTCCCTGACCTCGGAAAAGCCTTCCTCGGTGATAAGCGACATTATATAGTCCTTAAGCTCATCATCGTTCTCGCTCCCGTCAAGATCGTCGGGAGTTATAAGCGGCGAGTAGTCCACATCGAGATAGATCAAAAACGAGTCGGGCGCGCTGCCGTTCCAGACATTGGTAAACCCGAAATACAGCGCGCAAAGCTGATAAACGAGACGGTAAAAGCGAATGATCTCAAATCTTCCCGCGCATTTGTTTTCTCCGCGCCGCTCGATGATCCTCCAGATCTCTCGGAACCAATCCAAATGCGAGCCGTCAAACGTTCCGTCATCAATAATTCTTTCAAGATCTCCGAAATTAAAAACCATATCAACTATCCCTTCTATCTGACGACGTTCGACCTGCTGTAGATGTAGAACAGCTCTTGGCTTGTCCTGTATTCCTTTTCCATTTGCGGAAAATCCAGATCGAATTCCTCAGCCGCCTTGGGATCGTATTCAAAGGCTTTGCTTTCCTCGAAGAGCCACTCATTCCCGCCCAGCGCTCCCTCTTTCAGCTCCTTTACCAGCAGCGCCACGGGATAAAACCCCTCGGACAGCGCGACATTGTACTTTTTGCAGCTTTTGAAGCCGCGCGGGATGTAATTTTCGGGGTTTCCGAAAATAACGACCGCTTCATAGCCCTGTTCGGCGGCTTTTTCGAGTGAATAGTCCAGCAGCCGCT
>CAYPWI010000268.1:0-3779 GCA_964414395.1 uncultured Ruminococcus sp. | reverse complement strand
AAGTATTACGGGTCGCGCTTGGATTTTGTCTTGTTTTAATTGAAGATTAGTATTAAGCGTATCTTTCACAAAAATCCGCCCCGCCAAAAATCGGCGGGGCAACAAATATAAACCAATGATCTGTAAAGCCATTACTGCTTTCTCAGCTTGAATATTGAAACTCTCTCGTGGAGCATCTGTGCCTGGCTGCTCATCTCCTGGCTTGCGGCGGCGCTCTCCTCGGCGGTCGCGCTGTTGTTCTGCACCGCCATGCCTATCTGCCCGATACCGACGTTTATCTGCTCAACAGCCGATGCCTGCGTCTCGCTTGAGCTTGCGATGTCCTTGAGCGCGGTCTCTATGCCGCCCGATACGTCGGAAACGCGCGTGAGCGATTCGTTGGTCTTCTCGGTGATGTTCGAACCGTTCTCTACGGTCTTCATGACCTTCTGAACAAGGTTGGAGATGTTCTTTGTAGCGCCTGCCGTCTTGGAAGCGAGGGTCTGTATCTCTCCGGAAACTACCGAGAAGCCCTTGCCCGCTTCGCCCGCTCTTGCCGCTTCTATCGCCGCGTTGACCGCGAGAATATTGGTCTGCGTCGCTATATCGTCAACGGTCTTGATAATGGAACTTATCTCCTTGGAAGCGGAAGAAATGGCGTTCATCGCTTCCTTCATCTCCTGCATATCGTCGGCGCTTTCACGGATGCCCGTAGCCGCGTATTCAACAGAATCAAGTGCCGCGTGAATGTTCTTGTTGTTGTCATCGATATCCTGCGTCAGCTTCTCTATGGACGCGGTGAGAACGGATATCGAATCGTTCTGCTCGGTGCTGTTCTGTGCTAAAGACTGAGCGCCCGAAGCGATCTCGCTCGATCTCATGGCGACCTGCTTGGAAGCGTCGTTGATGTCGATCATAACGCCGTTGAGCGTATCGGAAATGTTCAGCAGAGAATCCTTGACCTGCTTAAACGCGCCGTCATAAGTATGTGTAAGTCTGAAATCAAGATCGCCGCCCGCGATCTTATTGAGGATCTGCGAGATCTCGTCAATATAAGCGGTATACTCATTAAGTCGTGCGAACGTTACAGAAAAGCTGTTTGCAAGTTCGCCGATCTCATCATTGGTCTTAACGTCGATATTGACATTGAGATCCCCGTCGGCGACCTCGCGAACCTTGCTGTTGAGCCGTCTCAAGGGTCTTACTATACCCGTCGCCACAAGGAACGCCACGCCCACGCCCAACGCGATCAAAACGCCTGACGAAATAGCGCTGAAAAGAATAAGCTCGTTTATGCTCTTGTTTATCTCGGTCTCCGAAGCCATGGTAATGAGCTTCATTCCGTTTCGGAGGCTGTTGAACGTCGCCTTCATCTTCGTGCCGTCAACAGTCATATTGTAAAGCATATCGCCGGAATCGGACGCGGAATTGATAACGCCGCGGATGCTCTGATCCCCGGTGCTTTTATCCTTCTCGCTGAGCTTATCGCCGTACTCTACGCCCTTGCCAAAATATATGGTATCATTATCGGTGCCTATGAGCATAGCTCTGGAATTGTCGTAGATATTCTCGCAATTCATAAGCGACTCCAGCAGCGAGAAGTCGATATCCATACCGACGATGCCGACGCTCTCGCCGTTCTTGAACAGAGGAATAACGTATGAAACAAGGTTCATATTGATATTGGCGTTGAAATACGGATCCATCCATGTAGCCTTACCGTTGTTTACGGGAATGTAATACCAGCCCACGTGCTCCGAGTCCGAAGGATCATACATACTGAAATCCGTCGGGACAAGCTCCTCAAACGGGGAATTCAGATCATTTCTCTGTAAGAACAGACCCGACTGGGGATCAGTAAACTCGGGATTATACCGCACATACGCGCAGACTATACCGTCGGTGTTGCGCGCTGTCGCGCGAAGCAGCGGCTGAATACTGTTCGTGAACTCCGTAACGTATTCGTCGGAAGTCTTGAACGCCTCAAAATCATTCAGGTTATTATCGATATAGAACGACATGGTATTGACCGCCTGCTCTATTCTGGAGAGCGAGGCGTTGAAGTCCGCGGTCGCGTTGTGGCAGACGTCGTTCATTATCTGCGCGGAGTCGCTTTTGATGGTATTATTCGCGTTAAAAAATCTTATCGCGCTGACCGCCAATGACGCCGCCGATGTACACATGATAACAAGTGCGCATATTTTTGCTTTGATAGAAAACATAAATACCTCCGGATGTATTTTTTTAATCCCCGTACATATCATAAAAAGCGCATTATGTACAGAAAAACCATACCTTTTTTATTATATCATATTTTCATATGGAATTGGTAACTTTTTAAAGAAAATAGTAATTTTTGGATAAAATGCACAAAATATTCGGAAAACGTTTACAAATAAACCAAAATATGTGTCGGAAGTTGACATAAACCGTTCACGCAAAACATAAGCGCCTGTATCATTCGGCGATATGCAGACGCTTTATGTTTATATGAATGATCGACAGTTCACAAAGTAAAAAACTCAGAGACCTCCCGAATGATGAGCACCAGCGCGGCAGCCGCCAGCGGGATAAACACGGCGCTTCCCGCTATGATCGTCACAAAGGCGTTTTTGTCCGCGACCGCGCGGCGGGGCTTGATATAATAAAGCGTCACCGTTTTTTCGGGAACATAGAGCTTTTTCCGCATGACCATTTCACAAGGGAAAATGTTCGTTATCTTCTCGCCGTCCACATCATACTCCGCGCATGGAAAGCGCCCCTCGTCGTTAAATCCCGTAAACTCCCCGTGCTTTTTCTTCGAGAACAGCAACAGCGACAGGCAGACAAGAAAAAATACGCCGATGAGCACGGTCAGCCCTGCGATGATAATTATCGCCAGCATCAGTATATCGGCGACGCCGAACCCGATACACAGCATTATCACCGCCAGAAGCGCGAATACCAACAGAAATTCCATAAGATCACCCAAGCTTATTATACATCAAAAAAGCTCAGATGTCAACCATGACCGCCTTCTTACCCATTTTAACGCAGATGATCGTCACCGCCGCGGTCAGCACAGGAAGCACCGCGTAAACGATCACCCGCATAGCAGAAACACCTATATCATTACTCATAAACATTGCGGTAACGACTATTGCCCCTGCCGAGAACACCACAATAAGAGCGATATACATCAAATTTACCGCTCTCGAGCCGAATTTGTACCCGAGAACTATCGTCGGGAGCATTATCACAAACTCAAGCAACCCCAGACTTACAGGTATCATGATCATTGGCTCATAGCCGATCACGAAAACAAACGCACACAGGGCGTTGAACCCTACCGACATTATTGTCAGGATCCCGACTATCAGCGCCGCTCCTATGATCTTTCCGCCGACGATCTGTCCGCCCGAGAGCGGCATAGTCCGCTGAAGCTTAGTCCAGCCGCAGACCTCGTCGTATTTCAAAGTATTGAGGAAGAATGACGAGCAGATCACGATTGATACATAATTCGCCGTGCCGAACAACAGAAATGAAACAATATCGGGCAGGCGGTTCTCGGGGGAATTATTCGTAGCGATACCGCCGCCGATCAGACCGAACATAAGCATAGGCAGCATCATTATAAGCAGCGCCCCAATGATCTGGAAGCGACAACCATACAAGTCTTTAAGAATAAGCCCCTTCATCAGCAGACATCTCCTTTCTTTATGCGCCGCAGCAAAATGAAGCAGAACAGCGCGTAAATGGCGGCACAAAACGCCAACGCTGCCGGCGCGAACCACGGGCTGTTTTAGATATTAAGAAGCGCC
>CAYPWI010000267.1:0-3792 GCA_964414395.1 uncultured Ruminococcus sp. | reverse complement strand
GAGACTGCTTCTCGGCAAGATTTACGCGGCTGCATAACGACGCGAATGTGCTTTGCATGGGGGCGAGAGTTATCGGCACGGGGCTTGCGATGCAGATCGTTGATGAGTTCCTCGATACGGGATTTGAGGGCGGTCGGCACATTGCAAGAGTTGAGAAAATAATGAAGCTGGAGGAGAAATAATATGGAAAAGTTTGATAATGTTATCGTATGCGATCACCCGCTGGTTCAGCATAAGGTGTCGCTGCTCCACGACAAGAACACGGGTTCTAAGGAGTTCCGCGAGCTGGTACACGAGGTGACTATGTTCATGTGCTATGAGGCGACGCGCGATCTTCCGCTGAAAGAAGCTCAGATCATGACTCCGCTTGGGGAGTTGGCATATACTAAGGTCATTAGCGGCAGAAAATTGGCGTTCGTGCCTATCATGCGCGCGGGTCTCGGTATGGTGGACGGCGCTCTGGCGTGTGTGCCTACCGCGAAGGTCGGTCACGTGGGAATTTACCGCGACAAGCAGAACGGTAATATAGCTATCGACTATTACAGAAAATTTCCGCTCGATATCGCGAACCGCGAGGTCATTATTCTTGATCTTATGCTGGCTACGGGCGTTTCCGCGGTCAAGACTATCGATCTTGTAAAGGACGCGGGGGCGAGGACTGTCAAGTTTATGTGCGTGCTGGCTTGTCCCGAGGGTATTAAGGCGCTGCATGAGGCGCACCCCGATGTTCAGATCATCTGCGGCTCTATCGACGAGGGACTGAACGAGGATCTGTACATAGTCCCCGGTATAGGCGACGGCGGCGATCGCCTGTTTGGTACAAAGTGATGAGCTTTTACGATGAATTTTTGAAAGCCTCCAACGACGAGCTGAACGGCAAGATCACCAAAGAAGAGATGCTGTCAAAAGTGAAAAAACTCTTTTTGGAGAATGACCCGAATATCCCCGACGACGCGCTTGATGAATTGGCTCGGGCGGCGATCGACCCGATGCGGAGCGTCGCGATAATTGGCGGCGGAGACGGTCCCACTCAGGTGATATTGTACGGAAAGCCTGTCCAGTACAATCAGACCGAGGTAAAAGAGCCTGTGTGGATATATGACAGATTCACTAAGGCGATCTGTGACTTCCGAGACGGGATCATCAGCCGAGACGAGCTTCTTGAAAAAATGACCGCTATGGCGGCGGAACAAAACCCAAAGTTATCAAAGGAGCTTGTTTCTCAATTGGGCGAGGCTATGACAAATGCCGTCAACTGTGACAGCTTATCTTTGGATCAAAACAAAATGGCGGATCAGTTGCCGGACGGCTTTTACGAGCTTCCCGATCTGAGCGCTTTGCAGGTAGGGGTGCCAAAGGAGAGGAAAATGAACATTTCAATGGAAACTCAGGCAAGATGCGAAGAGCTTTTCGCGAGAGTGGACGAGCTTATAGAGCCCGTGGATACCGTGCGTTTGAAACCCTCGCGCGATAAAACGACCGTGTTTGATTCTAAGCTTGGCGGCGTACCGTATTTCCCGAAAAGTATGAAGTACCCGACGGTAAGCGGCGGCGAGCATAATGGAAAGCCGCTGTATTTTCTGGCGCAGCTGAATTTCGGCGAGCTTCCGAAGCTGCCGGGATTTCCGACGGAGGGGATCCTTCAATTCTTCGCGGGGTGTGAGGGCGATAACTGTTTCGGAATGAACTTCAAGGACGGGCAATGTCAGGACACATGGCGCGTTATCTATCACGAGAAGATCGTAACCGATAAAAGCCGTTTGTTCTCCGAAAAAGATATGCCGAAGTTCGACGCGGAAAGAGATTATCCGTTCAAGGGTGAGTTTAAGCTTACGGCTGAGAATGTAGAGCCTATGCCGCTTTCGAGCGCCGACTTCCGCTTTGAAAAGGCTGTTGTCGCGGCTTATAATGAGATATTCGGCGGGGATATTATCGGATTATGGGACAGCAAAGGCGGCAGAGGACTTAGGCAGATCGACGAGCTGTTGTATGACGCGATCTATATGCGGTACAGCGGTAAGACGCGCATGGGCGGCTATCCCGTTTTCACGCAGGAAGACCCGCGCGGATATAACGAAAACTATGCCAAGTGCACCGTCATGCTGTTCCAGTCGGACAGCGAGAACGGCGGCGAAGACGAGAAAAATTGGGACGACGAGATCATGTGGGGCGACTGCGGCGTGGCAAATTTCTTTATAAGCCCCGAAGACCTTGCAAAGCGTGATTTTTCTCACGTTCTTTATAACTGGGACTGCGGATAAACGATCGACGATCCGGAAACTTACTATGACCGAAAAAGTATACAGCACTAAATACGGCAATATCCATTATTGGATAGATAAAGTAAACGGCGACGCGCCCGACCTTGTGTTTTTGCCGGGGCTTACCGCAGATCATCGCCTTTTCGATTTACAGATAGAACACTTTAAGGGAAGGTATAGTATTTTTGTATGGGATGCGCCGGGGCACGCCGCGTCCTATCCGTTTGAGATGAAATTTTCCTTATCCGACAAGGCAAAATGGTTGGACGAGATGCTTACTGCGGAGGACTTTGACGATCCCGTTATAATAGGTCAATCTATGGGAGGATATGTCGGACAGGCTTATTCTCAGCTGTTCCCGAAAAAGCTAAAGGGGTTTATATCCATAGATTCCGCACCTCTTCAAAGGAAATATGTGACTGCGGCGGAAATATGGCTATTAAAACGAATGGAACCGATCTACAAGCGTTACCCTTGGAAAGCATTGCTCAGATCCGGCACAAACGGCGTTGCCGTGACCGAGTATGGGCGAAGACTTATGCGCGAAATGATGATGGATTATGACGGTGATCAAGCGCGCTACGCGAGGATCGCGGGTCACGGGTTTCGGATATTGGCGGAAGCTATAGAGGCGGATCTTCCATATAAGCTGGAATGTCCCGTACTGCTGATATGCGGAAAAGAAGATCGCGCCGGCTCATGTAAAAGATACGATAAGGCTTGGCATAAGAATACAGGCATACCTCTTGAGTGGGTCGAGGGCGCGGGACACAATTCTAACACCGATAAGCCCGAGGTCATCAATTCTGTTATTGAGGATTTTTTGAACCGAAATTATTTGATTTGATATCGGTTTTGATTTGGCGACAATGTAATTATTTGGAGTGACGGACATGACAAAGCTTGAGGCATTGCGAAAGTATTTCGGACATAATTCTTTCCGCGCGGCGCAGGAGCAGCTTATCGATGAGATCTTGGGCGGCAGGGACTGCCTCGGCGTTATGCCGACGGGCGCGGGGAAGTCACTGTGCTATCAGATACCCGCCGTGCTTATGAGCGGCACTGTTATCGTCATATCCCCGCTTATCTCGCTTATGAAAGATCAGGTGGAGGCGCTGGTTCAGAACGGCGTTCGCGCCGCCTGCATAAACAGCTCCATGGACGAGGTCGACGCTTATGACATCAACCGCCGCGCCGCTATGGGAGAATTCGATATCCTCTATGTCGCGCCCGAAAGATTGGGAACGCCACGCTTCACCGAGCTTGCGAACAGTCTTGAGATCCCGCTGGTGGCGGTGGACGAGGCGCACTGCGTCTCTCATTGGGGACAGGATTTCCGTCCGTCGTATATGCGTATAGCGTCGTTTGTGAAGAGCCTGCCGAAACGCCCCGTCGTCGCGGCGTTCACGGCAACGGCGACCGAGCGCGTAAAGAATGATATAGTACATATGCTGGAGCTTCGGGATCCTTTTTCCGTCACGACGGGATTTGACCGCCCGAACCTTTTCTTTGAGGTGCGCACTCCCAAGGA
>CAYPWI010000266.1:0-3806 GCA_964414395.1 uncultured Ruminococcus sp. | reverse complement strand
ATCAACAACATTGAAAACGTTATCATAGGAAAGCGCGGCGTTATCGAGAAGATCGTCTGTGCCATGCTGGCGGGCGGTCACGTTCTTATAGAGGACGTGCCGGGCGTGGGAAAGACGCTGCTCGCCGAAACGCTGGCAAAGTCCGTTTCGGGTTCATTCGGACGTATTCAGTTCACACCCGATCTTATGCCGTCAGACGTTATCGGCTACACGGTGATCGATCAAAAGACGGGCGAGGCCTCCTACCGTCCGGGGGCGGCAATGTGCAACTTCCTCCTCGCGGACGAGATCAACCGAACTTCCCCGAAAGTACAGTCCTCGCTGCTGGAGGCTATGGAAGAGCTTCAGATCTCCGTGGACGGCATAACGCACAAGCTGCCCGTGCCATTTATGACGCTGGCGACACAGAACCCGATCGAGACCTACGGAACTTATCATCTTCCCGAAGCACAGCTCGACCGATTTCTTATGAGAATTTCCATCGGCTACCCCGACCGCGCCGCTGAGATGCGGATGCTCGAAAAGATGCCGCACAGTCTTCCCGTAGAGCCTGTGATGTCGCTCGAAGAGGTCATGGCTCTGCGCGGGGCAGCAGGCAGAGTCACCGTTTCCGAACAGGTAAAGGCGTACATTCTGATGATCGTCGGCGCAACCAGAGGGCGGCAGGAGATCAAGCTCGGCGCGTCGCCGAGAGCGTCCATAGCGCTCTACAAGGCGGCTCAGGCAAACGCGCTGATGAACAACCGAGCGTTCGCCACCCCCGACGACGTGAAGGTCATGGCTCCGAGCGTGCTCTCTCACAGAGTGATACTCGCGGCAGGAGAGACGGAATATGTCTCCTCGGACGAGATCATCCAAAAGATCATATCGGAGACGATAGTTCCCGTATAAGGCAGAAAATATGATCAAAGGGCACAGACCTTGACAAAAAGAGGTCTATGCCCTTGACTTTTACTCGGCTATGTGGTAGTATACTTACATAGGGAGTGATATAAAATGATCGATATGACTTTTGCAACTATCGAAGATGATGAACAGCGCAATGAGTTGGTCGCGTTATACTTAAAATACAAGAGCTGTCTTTACGCCATCGCCTTTGCAAATTTACACGACGTGGTAAACGCGGAGGACGCGGTCCAAGAGGTTTTTTCAAAGATCGCGGATAAGCCCGAGATCTTTTTTGAAGTTTCGTCCTCGAAAAGACCTGCTTATCTGCGCAGTATGGTCAAAAGAATTTCCGCGAGTATGTTCAACAGAAAAAGCAATGCCCCCATAGAGTCGATAGAAGAATTGGGCGACGAGATCAGAGACTATTCCATTACGCTTGAAAATGAGCTGTTCAGCAAAATGGTATGCGATGAGGTCGTGCAATTTATAAACGAGCTTCCCGCAATGCAAAGGAATACCCTTATTTTCCATTGTTTATATGATATGTCGATCGATGAGACGGCACAGAAGCTGAACGTTTCATTATCCGCCGCAAACAAGCACCTGATGCTTGCGCGAAAGGCGGTCAGGACATTCATTGAAGAAGGGGAAAGAACTTATGAATGAGGATGTTTTTAAAGATATTTTGGCGAAAGCGGTAGATCTCGAATTCGCGGAGTTTGACAACGCGCCCGAGCATAAATTCAGACTTAAACACCGTTTAGCCATGAAACGCGTCTTCGCCGAATTTGACCGGAACGCCCGTAAGCTCCGAGCAAAAGAAGCACCCGCGATAAGCTCAGCCGGCGAAAACGATCGTCACATACACATAAGTTTAAAGCAGCGGCTGCTCTTTGCCACGCTGATCGTTATCCTTATGACCTTTTTGGCGGGCTGGGTCGTTATTTACACCGCGGGGAATTTCAGCGGAACCGTTTGCGCGGATAATACACATCTTACCGTCGCCAAAGCCAATGGAAGCCCTCAGACCATTGAATGTAAGTACGCCTTGGCTTCTGTTCCGAACGGATTTGAACTGACCGAAACGGACTCATCGCCGATAGACGTATATACAGTCTATATGGACCGCGAAACGGGACAGACGATAGTTTTGCGTCAATGGGTCAAGTCGGAATTCGAGCCGCATTACAATACGGAGCGGCGCGACTTTGAAAAGATCAGCATAAACGGCGGTGTGGGATTGTGTATCGATCTGAGCGGCGACGGGGACGACCATTCAATTGTAATTTGGGACAATGGGGATTATGTGTTTGACTTAATGGCGGATCTTGACAAAAACGCGGCGATAGATCTTATCGGATCACTGCTTGCCGTTTAGTCTGCCTGTCATTTGGGCACTTCATAACAACTTACCCTTTCTTCGGTCGTACCGCCATGGTGATCCCGATCACAAGAACCCCCGAGCAGACGACTATTCCCGTGATCGTCAGCATAAGAGACGAGAACTCCGCGCTGTCTTCCGTGCCGAACGCGGCAAGCATCGCGTTCTCAAGCGAGAGCAGCGACACCAGCGCGTCGGCGTGGTTGATGTTTCTTAGGGTGATGAGCAGCGGAGAGCTCGTTTTCCGCGACTTCACCATATTCACCACGGACATTATCACTTTCCAGAACGTATACGCCGCGATGACGTAGATCATATACCCGGGATAGCTTTTCGCTCCCTCGCCGCGCGTTACAAGCGCGACCACAGCTCCGACCGCAAGCGCCAGAACTATCAGCAGCACGCCGCTTCGGCGGCAGGTCTTAGCTTCCCGCGCAAGATCGCTCTCATTGTCATTTTTGGAGAACGAGGAGCGGGCATACCGCACAGCCCCCGAACGCATAACGCACAGCAGGATATAATAAGCCGCCATTGTGCCATACCACACGGAGCTGTTCATTATACCGATAACGCCGTTGAACAGCGCGAATATAACGCTCACGCCAAAGCTCACAGCGGAGAACGCCAATGTTCGGAAACGATAATCGGAGACCAGCCGCCCCGTTAATTTGTTGCTCTCTACGGCGGGCTTTATCACTTCGCGGCGGAGGTATTTTATATCCCCTGCAAAGTAATAGACCGAGGCGGCAAGCGCCAGTGCCGAAACGAAATACAGCGCGTATTCGGCGGCTTCGGGCAGGAACTCCAATGTTAGCTGCAAAACAGTCAGGACTATGATCCCGACAGTCAGAATGTACAGTGCCGCCCTTGCGGGAAGCGGCGGTTTTGGTATCTTTTTGATTTTTTTCACCTCTCCCCGCTGAACCTTTTCAGTAAATCGGCGGCAAACCGAAAATTTGCCGCCGACCGTTTATTCTGCTTTTATTTAAGCTTTTTGCCGTCGCTGAACGCGTTTCCGACCTTCTCGCCGAGAACGTGATAGCCGTGCTTTACGGGCTCATAAGAGATCGGGCGGAGCTTCTCAACGTCGATTTTTCCTTCCGCGTCAAGAACGCTCTCGTCGGCGCTGATGTTGACGATCTTGCCGATGACGTTGCCGTCCTCGTTTACCTTGATAAGCTCACACTCGAGGGTAAGCGGCAGCTCCTTGATGATCGGAGCGTTCACAAAGCCGCTCTTCTCGGTGGAAAAGCCCGCCTTTTTCAGCTTGTCGGGCGTGTCGTTCGCGGAGACCATTCCCACGTAATCGCACTCCACAACGTGCGCCGCGTCGGCGAAGCTTACAGTAAACGCCTTGTTCTTCTTGATGTTCGCGGTGGTCTTGTGATCGGCGCTGAGGCAAAGCTCCACCTTGTCCGCGTCGTAAAGACCGCCCCAGGCGGCGTTCATAGCGTCAGCCGCGCCGTTCTCGTCATAGCTGCCGACGATAAGCACGGGCAGCGGATAAAACCACGAATTCACGCCAAAATTCTTTCTC